>NZ_CP144371.1:600000-783877 GCF_036549215.1 Candidatus Blochmannia sp. SNP
ATCTACTTCAAAAATTCATGATCATCTGTTGTAATTAAGTAATTAAATGTTGTATATTAATAATTATTAAATATTAATTTATATATTCTCGCCTAATTCAAAACGAGCAAAATTATTAATTTTGATATGATACTCAGTTAATAATTGTTCTATTGTTTTGTTAATATCCATTATGAAGTTTTGTTTTATTAATACAACGTCATTTAAAAATTTATTCATACGCCCTTCAGTTATTTTTTCTGCAATTTTATATGATTTTCCAGAGTTTATGGCAATATCCATTTGAATATGGTATTCACGAACCATTACATTTTTAGGGATATCGTCTACATTAATGTATTTGGGGTTTTTCGCTGCGATGTGCATAGCAATATGTTTAACTAAATCTGCAGTCACATCGCCACTAACGTTTACTATTACCCCAATTTTAGAGCCATGTACATAAGATCCTAAAAAATTACCTGTTAATACAATAATTCTACGAATATTTATATTTTCTCCAACTTTTGAAATTATATTGGAACGTTGTTCTTCAAATCTAGTTTTTAATATATCAATATTGTTAATTTTTTCATTTAATGCTGTAATTTTAACAGTTTTAACGAATTCTTGAAAAGTACTATCTTTGGCTACAAAATCAGTTTCACAATTTATTTCTATCATAACACCGTATTGTCTATTGGATGTAGTTTCTACTGCGATTAAGCCTGATGATGTTATGCGTCCAGATTTTTTAGAAGCAGTTTTTAGGCCAGATTTTCTCATATTGTCTATGGCTAATTCAATATTTCCATTGGCTTTGATTAGAGCTTGTTTACATTCTAGAATACCAATGCTAGTACGTTTACGTAATTCTTTAATTAAGTCATTATTAATGTTAATTATTTTTTTTTCCATAGTAATATCATCATATTAGATAGAGTATATATGATTCTACACGTTTTATGATCAACATAATTTGTGTGTAGCTATTATTATTAATTATTGAGCACGATCTACATGTATTACATTAGAGATTATATCTAAATATAGATTAATAGCACGTATGGCATCATCGTTACCTGGAATAATAAAGTCTATTGCATCTGGATTAGAATTTGTATCAACGATTGCAAAGACTGGAATGCCTAAACTATTTGCTTCTTTTATAGCAATATGTTCATGTGTTGCGCCGACAGCAAAAATTGCATCTGGCAACCCGCCCATGTTTTTAATACCTCCCAAACTATTTTCTAAATTAACAAGCTCGCGATTTAATATTAATGCTTCTTTTTTGGTTAATTTTTTAAAAGTACCATCTTGAGATTGAATTTCTAAGTCTTTTAGACGTTTTATAGATTGGCGTACTGTCTTCCAATTGGTTAACATTCCCCCTAACCAACGATGATTGACAAAAAATTGATTACAGGCAAGCGCTGTTTTTTTAATGGCTTCACTGGCTGCGCGTTTGGTACCTACAAATAAAATTTTTCCCTTTAATGAGGCAATTTTATTTAATTCAACTAAAGCTTGTTTAAACATTAATATAGTTGTTTCTAAATTAATAATATGTATTTTATTACGAACGCCAAAAATAAAAGGTTTCATTTTAGGGTTCCAATAACGAGTTTGGTGACCAAAATGAACACCAGCTTGAAGCATGTCACGTATAGAAAGTTTTTCCATTATTACGCACCTCGGTTGACTGTTAAATATATTATTTATAATATTGATAATTGTTGGTATCTAAACATAGATAGATTGTATTGTACATGTTATAATTAACTTAATAGGTTAGGAACGAAGAATAATTTTTACAATAGAATAAAACAGGGAAATAGTTAATAGATATTTTGTAATAAAATATATTTATTTACTACTGATAGTTATAAATAAGGGGTTTCATTTAATGTAATTTATTTTCATTCAGAAAATTGTTTTGTGTATTCTATCATATAATAGAAATGTTGGGATGTTGCATATTCATCAATATTAAATCTGTAATTATATATTATGGCGATTATTATTAAAACATCTGAAGATATAGAAAAAATGCGAATTGCTGGAAAATTAGCCGCAGAAGTATTAGAAATGATTGAGCCCTATATTCAACCTGGAATTAGTACTGGAAAATTAGATACAATTTGTCACCATTATATTACGAAAATACAACATGCTATTTCTGCTCCTCTTGGTTATCATGGGTTTCCTAAATCTATTTGTACATCAATTAATGATGTAGTATGTCATGGAATTCCAAATGATTTACATAAATTAAAAGAAGGCGATATTGTAAATATTGATGTTACAGTAATTAAAGATGGTTTATATGCTGATACTTCTAAAATGTTTATCGTTGGTCAATCAACAAAATTGGGATTTGACTTATGTCAAGCTACTCAAAAAAGTCTTTATTTGGCAATTCACATGATTAAACCAGGGATACGTTTGAAACGTGTAGGTCAATCTATTCAAAGATTTGTGGAGAAACAAAACTTTTCAATAGTAAGAGAATATTGCGGACATGGAATTGGGAAATTTTTTCATGAAGCTCCTCATGTATTACATTATGATGCTGACGATGAAGGTATTATATTACAATCTGGAATGACGTTAACAATAGAACCTATGGTAAATGCAGGCAGTCGTCATATTTATACTGAAAATGATGGATGGACAGTAAAAACAAGAGATCATAATTTGTCCGCGCAATATGAGCATACTATTGTTATTACAGAAAATGGATGTGAAGTCTTAACGTTACGTTCTGATGAATCTTTACCGTCTATTATTAGACATTATAGTTAATAGTATATATATATATATATTTTATGTTAAAAATTTTTAAATCAATATATTATAAATTATAATGAATAGATTAATTGGAACAAGTGCAATATTACAGATATATATACAGAAATTTATATGTGTGTATTTCTGGATAAATTTGTTAATAATGTATGTTATTTAATAAATATAAATGATAATGTGATTAGGTTAGAAATTAAAGTTATGCATGTACTTATAAAATATGGAAAGATTTTTTAATCTAGGATATAACTAAAATTGCAGATATGTTTAGTGTAAATTTATAGTATACTATATAGGTAAACAAAGAAATTATGTTTTAAAGTTATTAAAAAATAAGATTTTTTAATACATTATGTGTCATGGATGTAAAATACATGAATCAGTTACAAAAAATAATAGAAAGCGTTTTTGATAAAAAAGAATATATTTTAAAAGATAATATTGATTGTACTATCAGAGATGCTGTTTGTGAAATTATAGATGGATTAGATAGTGGTAAATTACGTGTATCAGAAAAAATTAATAATAGGTGGGTTACTTATCAATGGTTAAAAAAGGCAATTCTTCTGTCATTTTATACTTTAGATAATAAATTGATAACTTGGGGCGATGGTCGTTTTTTTGATAAGTTTCCTATGAAATTTTCTGGATGGGCTGCTACACATTTTCAAAATAAAAAATTTCGGGTCATTCCACCAGCTACTGTACGTTATGGTGCTTATATTGCTGATAATACAGTAATTATGCCTTCTTATATTAATATTGGTGCTTATATTGATACGGGAACCATGATTGATACTTGGGCTACAGTTGGATCTTGTGCACAGATTGGAAAGTATGTCCATTTATCTGGAGGCGTTGGTATTGGAGGAGTTTTAGAGCCAATTCAAACTAATCCAACTATTATTGAGGATAATTGTTTTATTGGGTCTCGTTCCGAAATTGTCGAAGGTGTGATTGTTGAAAAAGGAGCTGTAATTTCTATGGGAGTATTTATAGGACAAAGTACTAAAATATATGATCGAGATAGCGGGAATATATATTATGGGCGTGTTCCATCTGGTTCAGTTGTAGTTCCTGGTAGTTTGCCGTCTAAAGATGGTCGTGTTAATACTTATTGTGCAGTAATAGTAAAAACAGTAGATTCTAAAACTAAAGATAAAGTTAAGATCAATGAGTTATTGCGTGATACATATTAATAAAATAATTTTTTTATTTCAGATTTGACGTTATGGGGGTGTTATTTATATTTTCTATTTAAATTAAATTTTAGTTTTTTGTTTTATTTATATATATAAATTGATTGATAATTAATTTCATAAATGGTTTTTTGAAAAATATATTATATTTCAAGTCAATACTATCTATAACAATATGGTTTTTAATCATATTAAATAGCTTTAGTTATGTTTAAGTATGATGAGGTTATAGACTATGTATAGCTTAAATGCTTTAGAATTGCCTTTGTGTGGAATGAATTTAATTGAAGCTTCAGCAGGAACTGGTAAAACATATACACTGATAATAATTTATCTTAGGTTGTTATTATGTTTGGGGAGTAAATCAGATTTTTCCCGGCCTTTAACAGTAGAAGAAATCCTTGTAGTTACCTTTACTCAATCTGCAGCACAAGAATTGCGTTATCGAATAAGAGAAAATATTCGTCAATTTCGATTAGATTGTATACGTGGATGTAGTAATAATTTTTTGTTTTCTAAATTATTATCAAAAATATGTAATAGGAGTGTAGCTATAAATCAATTATCTGAAGCAGAAAAAAAAATTAATCAAGCATCTATATTTACTATCCATAGTTTTTGCCAAAATATTCTAAATCATAATACAATTGAATTAAATATGTTGTTTAATACAAATATCGTTGATAATGAAACCACATTATATCAACAGGTGTGTACTGATTTTTGGAGACAGAATTTTTATGTGCTTCCATTAAATATAGTAAGCTTAATTAAAGAATATTGGAATGATCCAAATGCTCTTTTAAATGATATTTTTCCTTATATTTACGGATCTAGACCCAATTTTCATGACTATGATGAGTATGAAGAAAAAAAAAATATTATAACTTATTATGAACAGATCTTAGTTTATATTAATACTATTAAAAAGAAATGGAGTGAAAATAAAAGTAATATAATTGTTGTTATTCATACTTATAATATTAATCGTAGAATATATAACGAAAAAAATCTAATGCGTTGGATAAATATAATTAATCAATGGGCTGAACAACCAACAATTAATCACATTATACCTAATGAGCTAAAGCGCTTTAGAGAGACAGAGTTAAAAATACATAATGATCATAGATCTAGTCATGTATATTTTTTGTTTCATACTATAGAAAAATTGTATAAGCAGTTGTCATTATTTAAAGCACTAATATTTAATATCGCAATAAATGAAGTGCGTAATAATCTAAATGACACCCAACATTTAAGATCGGATATCACTTTTAACGATCTTATTAATGTTTTAGTTACTAGTTTAATTAAAGATAAAGGAAATAAATTAGCATGTACAATACGTGCACGTTATCCAGTAACAATTATTGATGAATTTCAAGATACAGATCAGCAGCAATTTAAAATCTTTCATATATTATATAGTAATTATTCAAAAAACGGTCTTATTTTAATAGGAGATCCCAAGCAATCAATTTATGCTTTTCGTGGAGCAGATATATTTGCATATATGAAAATACGCCGAACAATATACAATAAATATCATCTCAATATTAATTGGCGTTCATCATCAGGTATAGTTAATGCTGTTAATCAATTATTTCAATTTGTACCTAATCCATTTATTTTTGAAGATATTCCTTTTATTCCTTCGGTAGCGGCTAGTAAAAATAGTATGTATCGATTTGTGATCAATAATCAATTACAAACATCTATGTGTTTTTGGGTACATCCCGCTAATTTAATTACAATAGATGACTATAAACAAGCAATGGCGAAGGAATGTGCTACTGTCTTATGTAATTTATTACACGAAATACATAATGGGACGGCTTGGTTGGAGGACGAAAATCATAAAAGAAAATTAAAAATATCAGATATAGCTGTATTAGTACGAAATCATGAAGAAGCATCGCTTATCCGTGTTGCTTTGTCTCAAGTAAACATATCAACAGTATTTTTATCTAATCCTAAAAGTATTTTTGAAACAATAGAATCTTATGAATTATTATTATTGTTAAGAGCAATTTTATTTCCAAAGCGGCATGTAATTTGTACTGCTTTAACAACTGTTTTTTTTGGGTTAAATGCAACTGAAATTGAAAAAATTAATAATAATGAATCTAAATGGGAGCAAGTACTTGAAGAATTTGTTGAATACCATTCAATTTGGAAAAAACAAGGTGTGTATTCAATGATACAAAAAATAATTTTTTTCTACAAGGTACCAGAGAAATTATTATCTATACAAGGAGGTGAAATTGGTTTAGTAAATATTTTACATTTAGGTGAGTTATTGCAAAATGTTTCAATACAACTACAAGATGAGTACGCTCTTATAGAGTGGTTAATATTAAAAATAACACACCCAAAAAATAAGAGGATATCTGACCAAACCTTACGATTAAGTAATGACCATCAATCAATAAAAATTAGTACAATACATAAATCTAAGGGATTAGAATTTCCATTAATATTTTTACCGTTTGCAGCAGATTTTAATTATAAAAAAAATTTTTTTTATCATGACAGGAAATCATATGAAGCTTATTTAGATTTTAATATATCAGAATCGAATTTAATATTGGCAGACGAAGAGCGTTTGTCAGAAGATTTAAGATTATTATATGTAGCAGTAACTCGTAGTATTTATCATTGCTCTATAGGTGTTGGTTCAATAATACGTAGATATAAAAAGAAATCTAATATCAATGATTTACACCATAGTGCTTTGGGATATTTAATTCAAAAAAAAAAATCTGGCAATATAGAAACATTAAAGAAAAATTTAAAAAGGTTAAGTTTTTGTTCAAATGGTGATATTTCTTTTTGTGTTATCCCACAACTTCAAAAACCGTGTTCTTATGCACCATCTATTATGCCTAATCAATTTTTATCTGCAAAAAAATGGAAGGTATCTGAAAATTATACTCCATGGAGTATCACAAGTTTTAGTGCATTAAAAAATATTGGTGTTGAAACATGTTTAGATTATCAGAAACAATTAAATTTTAATGAAGATATTCAATTTCAGGACAATGATATTTTATTAACCCCGCACACTTTTCCTAAAGGAAAAGTGTGCGGGAGTTTTTTTCATAGTATTTTTGAAGTTTTAGATTTTAGAAAATTTGTAGATATGAAATGGTTACGCATACATATGGAAAGATATAACATCGATCCTATTTGGAAATATGTCATTCGAGAGTGGATATATATAATACTCAATACTCCACTTGATAATGAAAATTTGACTCTTTCACAGATAATTGATGAAAATAAGAAAACTGAGTTTAAATTTTATTTACCCATTAATACATATTTAACACCACAAGCATTAGATCGTTTATGCAAATGTTACGATCCTTTATCACGTAAATCTGAATCGCTTGATTTTTCAGGACTAACAGGAATGTTGCAAGGTTTTATTGATTTAATTTTTTATTGGAATCATCGATATTATTTGTTGGATTACAAAACTAATTGGTTAGGAACGAACAATAATTCTTACGTTTGTTCTAAAATAGAACAAGAAATGATTAAACGTCGTTATGAGTTGCAATATCAACTTTATACTTTAGCGTTGCATCGTTTCTTACGTAATAAACTTATATCTTATGATTATGAAAAAGACTTTGGAGGGGTGTATTATTTATTTATACGAGGAATGGATGGCACACCATTTAGTAATGGTATTTATTTTTCCCGTCCATTATCAATATTTATTAGTAAATTAGATAATCTATTTTTTAAAGGATAATTAAAATAGCGTTATATACGTAATATTTAATTATCACAAGAAATTAAAAAAAGTACATTTTTATATAAATAAATTAAATGTGATATGAAATTTTATAAAAATTAACATCTTTATTCATTTTAAGGGTGAAATAATGTATTTATAATGTAATTATGTACAATAAGTCACTGAATTATAAAAGCATATAGATTATCGATATGAAATTAAAAATTCATAGTTGTTTTGATTAAAAGCGCATAATTTTTTGATAATTAACATAATAATGTAATATTATTAATTATAATAAGATAAATTTTATGATTTTTTATGAATGAAAGATATTACTAAAAGAGCCTTAAAATTAGGGTTGTGGAATACATTAGATATACAGTTTTCTGATATGTTAACTCTGCCTATTTCTGATAACAATAGATATAATATAAAAGAAGCATTAATATTAGCTGGCGCGACATTAAGTGCTCACGTTAGATTTGGCCATGTTTGTTTACCTTTGTGTTTAATTACTTTTGATAGATTATTTCAAGGAAATCATCCTGAATTAGCCTATGTAATACATAAAAAATTAGGAAAATTATCGATAGATGATTGGCAAGAGTTATTACTTTCTTGTTCTGCAGTTAGCGATGGATCGGAGGTTACTCCGTTAGTGTTAGAAAATAAGCGTTTGTATTTATATCACATGTGGAAAGATGAGTGCATAGTTGCTCAATTTTTTAATTATAAATATCAGTCAAATATTCTGAAAAAAGAAAAAATAATTTCTGTGTTAAACCAATTATTTCCTATAATTTACACAGAAATTGATTGGCATAAAATAGCTACTGCTATTGGAATAACACATCAAAGAGCACTAATTTCTGGAGGACCTGGTACTGGAAAAACATCAATTATAGCTAAAATAGTAGCGGCGCTATTGCTATGTAGCAATCGTAATGACTTAAAAATAAAAATGATTGCTCCAACAGGAAAAGCAGCAACTCTTTTAACTGAATATTTTAAAATAAATATAAATAATATCTTACAATTAGATAAAACTTGTTTACATAATTTACCGGAAAAAGCTACTACTTTACATAGTTTATTAGGAACACAATTATATAATCAAAATATTCAATATGATTGCTTAAATCTCATGCACTTAGATCTTTTGGTTATTGATGAAGCTTCTATGGTCAGCTTATCTATGTTTGCTCAGTTATTTTTGATACTTTCACCTCAAACAAGAGTTATTTTTTTTGGTGATCAATATCAATTATATCCAGTAGAACCCGGATCTGTGTTTAAAGATATATGTCAATTCGCTAGTTTTCAATACTCTTATAAACGTTATCAAGAAATTGTAACTTTTACAGGTTATGAATTGCCCATTGTATCTTATTCTGAGTCGTTTACACATTGTAATTATAATAGTATTATTGATGGTATGTGTATACTGAAGAAAAATTATCGATTTAGTGAACGATCAGGAATTAGCCAATTGGCTGATGCTATAAATTTGGGAGATTATAATCGTGTTTTATCATTATTGACTTCAAACACACATAAGGATTTGTATTATATCTATGTTGTAGGGAAAGAAAGCTATGTGAATATGATTGTTAATTGCGCAATGGAATATTCTAATTATTTACAAAAATTACAACATACTCAAATGTCTAAAATAAACATTTTAGAATTTTTTAATCATTACCGAATATTGTGTGCATTACGTGATGGTCCATTTGGTGTGATAAGAATTAATTATTATATTGAGAAAATATTAAGTGAGAAAGGATTAATTAAATTAAACAATTCTGGTAACTATATAGGTAGGCCTATTATTATATTACGTAACAAACCATCTTTAGGATTATGTAATGGAGATGTTGGAGTATTGCTACTAAATGATCAAAATAAATTATCTGCATATTTTATTTTACCGGAAGATAAAGTAAAAGTTGTGCAGCTATATCAATTACCAGAACATGAAACTTGTTTTGCTATGACTATACACAAATCACAAGGGTCTGAGTTTAAATATATTGCAATAGTATTGCCTAATAAACACACGCCAATATTAACACGAGAATTACTATATACTGCTGTTACTAGATCTCGTCAGTGTCTTTTTTTATATGCAACAGATCATGTAATTATACATAGTATTAATCTTGTCACAAAACGTTATAGTGGATTATACGATAGAATAAAAGAGCACGTAATATCATATGATGATGCGATAAATTAAATTTTTTTGTGATTTTATTTATAGAGTTTATTATGTGGTTATATATGCGATCTAATGTATAGAAACTTAGGATTTTTTAAGCATATTTTCATTAGTACATTATATATTTTGAGTTGTTATATTATTCTATATTTCATAAAATTGAAAAAATAATGTTCTGCAGTTGCGGTAATTTTAGCCATGTGTTCTTCATTTAAGTCAAATGGAATAATTTTACGTAAATAAGGGTCGTAGCTCTCTCTAAACAGGGAATATTTAGTACCTTTCCAAATTTGTATTAGTTTTCGACACGCTTCTTTTTGACAAGAAGGATTTGAGGATATTTTTTTAGTATTCCAGTCAAATACATGATTCATCCAAGCCCCTCCAGACTGATATAATAATAGTACTGGTGTATTTACCCCAGTACAGTAACCTAATACTAAAATTAGTAACAATTTTTTTGCATGCGATTTTGAGAAATTAGGAAAATGCCATACATCATCAACACCAAATAGTCTACTATCTCCTTTTCCGCCTATAGCACAATATGTTACGTGCTCTAACCATAATAATAATATATCTTTCATGGAAAGATATTGAGCTTTCCAACGTATTAATCCATTTTTTTGAACTGTAGTTAATTGTCCAACTAGTTCAATCGTATCAAATACCAAAGAAATATCTAAATTATATTTTTCGATATAATGGTGTTCTTTTATTTGATTTGCCAATATTCTCATTTTTGAGTGTTGTTTCGCCCAATATAATTCTCCAAATGCGCCGTAAGGTAAAATTCCAGAAGCATATATACTATAATATAATTCATCAATATTTTTATCATAGATTAAGTAATTAGTTAATTTTGTATTTACTTCATATCGATTTAATCCATCTACAGAGAAAGGTTCATCATTTAGTAATTTTGATGTATTTTGATCAAAATACACGTTTAAACGTTTTTGAAACCACATGCGTACTGGATGGCGATAAAAATTATATAAATCTTGAAATATTATTTTTTTTATGGCGTAATGGGGAAGTGAAGTATTGAAATTTGGGTAAATCGCTCGAGAGTTAGGTGTATTAATATTTAGTGTGGGCAGCCATTCTTTGGCAAAACTCTGTTTGTCATTGTCAGGATTGAAATTTTCAGGAGAAAAAGGAAATGGATTGTGCCATTGGCATAAGCGTTGACGTATATATTTTATATTAATATCTATTTCTATATTTTTATGTTCTTTTAAATAAAAATTTAAAGCAATATATTCAAAAAGTTCATTAATTAACGCAGAAGGATAATTTATGGTATTGTCATACATTGAATGTTCAATGAAGCTAATATATATTCGTTCTTGAGCTATTAAAAATGCTAGTAAAAATGAATAGCAATCTTTTTCATATATGTTATTATCATTTTTCCGTGGATTTTTAGCTATTAAGTTAAAGTCTGGCAGTATTGTATTGCGAGGAAATAAATTATCATTCATACCTAAAAAACAGACTACTTTACAAGGAATACAGAAAGCTGGAGTAATATCACAAAAATTAATTACATTTGGTATAAATCGATGTATTATTTTATTTTGATGTAATTTATAACATAATTTTTCTCGTAAAGCTGTTATACTAATAGTTTGAGTATATTCTGCTTGTATGCCTGATTCTAATATATTTCTGCAGCAATCCTTTAATAAAAGTAAAATTTTATTATTCTTTGAATCTAGATGATCGTGATAAAAAAAATCATCAATTATTTCTTTAAAATAAAATTTCCATTTTTTTAGAGTGTAAGGGTGATTCAATCGATCTCTCCACTTTTTTAATGTTTTTAAAAATTCTCCTAATTGACCAATAATATTAGTATGTTCTCTGATTGTAATATCGTCATATGGGAGAATTTTCTCCCATATTTTATTTTGGTCTTTTATAGCATAACCTAGTAACATTCGAGTTAATCCAAAATTCCAAGTATTTTGATTAGTAACAGGAAAATTAAAGTTATGCATGGTGAAATTGTCAAGCCCCCATCTAATACCAGATTTAACTATCCATTGGCTCAATAATTCAATTTTTTCTTTATTCATGTTAAACCGAGCAGCAATAGATGGTACTGTTAAAAATGATAAAATTTCTTCAGAGGTAAATCTACTAGATGATATCTTAAGTATATTGAGAAAAGTTGATATAATTGGATGTATATTTTTTTTATGCTTATCTCCAATATTAAATGGTAAGTGTCGACCTTGTATGCTATTGAATACAGTTTGAATTGCTGGTTCATAACGATGTATATCAGAAGCCATAACTATGATATCTCCTGGAGTCAACAATGGATCATTTGTAATCATTAACAGTAAAGTGTTATGTAATACTTCTATTTCTCGTTGAACACTATGGCAAATATGACAAGTAATTGATTGATCTGCTGGTGGTAAAATATATCTCTGACGGGGTTTTGGTATTGGAATATTATCGTCAGTTTGTATATTGGTTTTGTAATTATAAAATTCTAAGATATCTTTCTGTACAATGTGAAGTACAGAATCTTTTTTAGGGATGACAAATGATTTTAGTTCAATTTTATCTGTTAATTGAGTAAATAGAAACAAGGTGTTACGAGCAGTATTGCTCCATGAATTTAATAAAGGATGATTTATGTTAGCATGATTATTGCGGCTATAAATACGAGTAGAAACAGATGAAGATGAGTATAATGAATTATTATTATATAATTGGTTTGCTTGTTGTGTTCTACCATATGAATTTTGGTCAGACGTATCGTTAGGATTATGATAATAAGGATTTATAAACCATAAATAAATATCAATGTGGTAACTTAAAAATTTTAAAATTTTAAAATATATAGGAGGTATGGATGTTATTCCAAAGATAAATATTCTACTTGGTAGATTCCAATTTATTTTTTTTAAATTTTTAAGAACATAGATACAGTGTTGTAAAGGATTAATATTACTGTTTGGTTCTTGCTGATTACATTGTGTATTTTCCAGGAAACAACGCCATATTTTTGATTGCCAAATTTGATGTGTATTATCTAAATAATCTATAATTTTATTAGATTGCCAACTATTTAGCCAATCTGGACGATATATTAAATATTGAGTAAATAGATCAACAAGTTGTTCAGAAAATTGACTGATTTTTTGTTGATTTACATCATGATTTAGATATTTTTCTATAATAGGGCAATTTTTTTTGATTTTTGTTTGAGACAATATTTTCATAAATTTCCAATACATAATGGAACGAGAAAAATTATTTACTATGGAACCGTTAGGTGTTACGTTATCAACAATGTTTTGTATAAAAGATGTTAAAGTCATAAATGTGATGTTGCATGCGATACCAAAGTGGTTGGCTAGTTCTATTTGTATCCATTGATCTATAATACTATGTTCTGTTAATATTATTTCAGATTGCATTGGATTAGATAATAATTTATTCGACATGATACTAATTAATAGTTTTTTGAATAAATTCGCCTGGTTAGAATGATAAATAATAAGCATTAATTTATAAATTATTAAAGTAAAGAAAATATATTTATATATATTTCTAATACATGATGTTTAGTTTTATTTATTGTAATTTTTAATTATATGCGATAGCCTTTAAAAGAAATATAGATTATAATTATTCCAGATATGATCATAGGAAACGATAAAATTTGACCCATAGTGGCTATGTTGTAAATTAATCCTAAATGACTATCAGGCTGACGAAAAAATTCTGCTATAATGCGAAATAGACCATAAAAAATCAGAAATAATCCAGATACGCTACCCACAGGACGTGGTTTACGAATGAATTTGTTTATGATAATAAATAAGATTATTCCTTCTAAAAACATTTCATATAATTGAGATGGATGGCGAGGCAGCGCGCCATAGCTATCAAATAGTAATTGCCATTCAGGGTGATCTGGTAGTATTAACAAATCTTGATATATAGAATTAGGGAATAACATAGCCCAAGGAATATCAATGGCTATTCGGCCCCATAATTCTTCATTAATAAAATTTCCCAATCTGCCTAGGCCCAGGCCAAATGGCACTGCTGGAATTATAAAGTCTGATACTTGGAAAAAAGTCAAATGTTTTTTATAAGAAAACCATATAATTGATATAATTACTCCTATTAAACCACCATGAAAAGACATACCTCCTTCCCATATATTAAAAATCCACAGTAAATTTTGAGTGAAAAAAGACCATTGATAAAATAATACATATCCAATACGTCCGCCCAGTACAACGCCGAAAAAGCATAAACATAATAAATATTCTATGTCTTTTTCAGTCCATGAAATATTATTAGAATGCCGTGCTCGATATAATAATGAGTACATAGCATAAATAAAACCCAATCCATACATCATACCATACCAATGTAATGAAATAGGTCCGATTGTAAAAATTACTGGATTACATGAGTGATAACAAAGATACTGCATATTTGATGATATATTATAACGTTCTGGAACATATTTATTATTTGAGTCGGCGCTCAACTACAACAATATCGAGATTATATAAAATTAATAAAAATTTAATTTATATTCATATGTGTTTTTAATGGAAAGTTCATTTAATTTTTTATTAAATATACTTGATGATATTTTATTTTTAGAACATATGATAATCCTAATTTTAGGATATTATCCTATTGACAAATTCTTGCATTACTTTTCTATATACATTTCTTTTAAAAAATACAACACGGCGTATAGGATACCACAAGCTAACCCATTGCCAACTATCAAATGTGTAATCTTTATTATTTTTTATGTTGATTCTCGTATCCTGAGATAGAAGCTTTAATAAAAACCATTTTTGTTTTTGTCCAAAACAAATTGGTCTAATTTTCCAGCGAATTAATTGTTTAGGTAATTTGTAACGTATCCAATCTTGTGTAGAAGATAAAATGCATACATCTTGATAATTTAATCCTATTTCTTCAAATAGCTCTCTGTACATTGCTTGTTCTGGCGTTTCGCCGATGTTAATTCCGCCTTGAGGAAATTGCCAACAATAATGTTGTTTACATCTTCGAGCCCATAATACCTGCTCATGAGTATTACATAGTACAATCCCAACATTTAATCGATAACCATTACTGTCAATCACTAGATTTCCTCAGTTTTATTAAAATGTTTTATTAATTTAATAGATATTATGAAAATGTGTGGTTACGTCATATAAAACAAGATAGATATTATAAATTTTTATTTAATTATATAATGATCATGTATGTAATATATTATTTATCAATAAATACTATCATCACATAACCAAATATACATATCATATGCTATCTTGTAATTAAGTTTAATTCAAGAATTTTGAATATAGTTTTATATGCTTAATTAATTAATGACTTTTATAAAATATTTAGTTAAAATTCGATATTTGTTAAATTAGATTTGTTATTTAGACAATGAATATTATTAAAAAATTTAATAAAATGCGTAGGTATACATTTTATAAAAATTATTAATGATAATAATTAATTGTTATTTCAATAAGAAAGTTCAAAAATATATGAAATGTATATACTGTATTTTACAGTTTACTATTTTTATTTAAAAAATTCATGTAGTAAGGAGCTATTGTTAAATATAATTAAAATAAGATCAGTGAAATGTTAGTTTCATTAAATTGAAGTTTTAAAGGATTAAGTTATTAAATTAAATTAAGTGTATTAAAAATTTGCATGATATTAATATTTATTAATAAGTAATAACATTATCTAATAATTAAAAGACTTTTTATATAAAATTTATTCTGTTATTTCTAACATCAATAAATCTTCTAACTTTTGCTTTCGGCGAATTTGGCGCATTTGTCCATTTTCAAATAGGACTTCTGGTAATAATGGGCGGGAATTGTAGTTGGAGGACATTGAAGCACCGTATGCTCCGGTGTCGTGAAATATTAAATAATCCCCTACTTTTGCTGAATAAGGCAATTTACGTGTTAATATTGTTCCGTTCATGTTTTGTGTAAAAACATCTCCAGATTCACATAATGGACCTCCAACAACGGTATCGCGTAGTGCTTCTAAAGCAATATTTCGATAATCCCCAGGTATTAATGAAATACGATGGTAACTACCGTACATTACTGGACGCATTAGATCATTATATCCTGCATCTATTAATATAAAGTGACGACGACCCATTTCTTTTACTGCTCTAATTTGTGTAATTAATATTCCTGATTCAGCAACAAGAAAGCGACCAGGTTCTATTTCTAATTTTACTGTATGTCCTAAATGTTGGCTAATGCGTTTTCTTGCATCATCCCATAAATGAAAATAATGATTTACATTCAATACCGTATCATTATATTGATACGGTATTGTTAACCCTCCTCCAGCAGAAATAACCTGTATATCTATTTTATATTTCAATATTTGTTGGGCCATGGCATTACATACTTTAGATAAGTGGCTATAATGCACTCCAGAACCAATATGCATGTGAAGCCCAACTAGCTGTAGATTATAACGATAGATATGAGAGAGAGCAGTTAGTATATCTTCATGCCAAATACCATGTTTGCTATTTTCTCCTCCAGTATTAGTTTTTTGACTATGTCCGTGTCCAAATCCAGGATTAATACGTAACCATATTTTATGTCCAGGAGAATAAGCCCCCAATTGCGTTAGCATATCTATTGACCCTACATTAACAGTGATATTCAATTCTAATATTCTAAATAATGTTTCTTTTTCTAAAATATCAGCAGTAAAAACTATTTCGTCACTTTGTTTTCCTGTGTTAAAACCAGCTAATAATGCTCGCTCGATTTCTCCTAAAGAAACAGCATCTACTTTAACTCTATGACTGTGCATTAATCGTAGAATATGAATATTAGAACAAGATTTTTGAGCAAATCGTATAATATCAAATTGTTTTAATTGTGTAATACGATTAATTATGACTGATGCATCATATACCCATACTGGGCCTTTATATTTTTGATGTAATTTTATTAAGCTTTTATGGTTAAGGATATTCATTTGAGTAAGGATATTATGTGTCATGTTATATTTATTATTTCATTAAGATATGATTTAGTATTAAAATATTTCAAAATTTTATCACTGAATATAGTTAAATGTAATGAGAACATAGATCTGTATTATTAAAATTTAATTAATTAATTAATATTATTTAGTTTTTAATAAATACGAAATCCCAAATATATTATGTAGTATTATAATAATTTTTTTGGTCATATACTGGAAAGTATAAAGATTTTATTTTGGACGAAGTGTAGGAAACAAAATTACATCACGAATAGTATGCTTATTAGTCAATAACATTATCAAACGATCGATGCCTATTCCAATACCAGCTGTAGGGGGTAATCCGTATTCTAACGCAATTAAATAATCTTCATCATAATTTATATGAATGTTATTATTTTTGTTATCTTTTTTTTCTTCTGCTTGTTTTAAAAAACGTTCCTTTTGATCTTCTGGATCATTTAACTCTGAAAAACCATTTCCTATTTCTTTTCCAGCAATGAAGAGCTCAAAACGATCAGCAAGTTTTGGATCATTATCGTTGCGACGTGCTAATGGAGATATTTCTATTGGATAAGAAGTAATACAGGTTGGTTGAATTATTTTTTTTTCTACTATTTCTTCAAAAATAACCATGTGTATTTTATTTAATGTCCAGTAATTATTGATTGTAATTCCAAATGATTTTGCTATAGAAATAGCGGTATATATATCGTCTATATTTTGGGATTTAGTTTCTGGTAGGTAATAACAAATTGCTTCTTTTATGCTCATTTGAGCAAAAGGATTATTAAAGTCCAATTCATAATTTCCATAATGAACCATGTTACTACCTAGCACTCGCTGTGTTACTGAACGTAGTAAATTTTGTACTAATATGATTATATCACGGTAATCAGCATAAGCCATGTATATCTCCATCATTGTGAATTCAGGATTGTGATATGAGGATATGCCTTCGTTACGAAAGTTACGATTTATTTCAAATATTCGCTCGAAGCCACCTATCACTAGTTTTTTTAAATATAATTCTGGAGCAATACGTAGATATATATCTATTCCTAATTTATTATGATGTGTAATAAAAGGACTTGCTATAGCCCCTCCCGCAATTGTGTGCATCATTGGCGTTTCTACTTCCATAAAATTATTTTTTTCCATAAACTGACGTATTTCGTAAATAATTAGAGAACGTATTTTAAATAGTTCTCTTGTGTCTTCATTAATAATTAAATCTAAATATCTTTGACGATATTTTGTTTCTTGATTATTCAAACCATGAAATTTATCTGGTAATGGACGTAATGATTTAGTTAATAATCTAATTTCTTTACAATGTATCGATAGTTCTCCAGTACGTGTTCTAAATAATGTGCCGCGTGCTCCTAATATATCTCCTAGATCCCATTGTTTTATATTCTCTTTATATACATTCGTTGCTAACGAATTAGCAGTAATATACAATTGAATGCAACCATCAGCGTCCTGCAAAGTTATAAAAGATGCTTTTCCCATAATACGTTGACTTATTATGCGGCCTGCTATATTTACTTCAATGCTTAATTGTATTAATTCTGAGTTAGATGTATGTTTGTATTTTTTATGTAATTGATTAGAACTAGAATTACGACGAAAATCATTTGGAAACGCTATACCTTTTTCGCGAATTTTTGATAATTTTTTTTGACGAATACTTAATTCATCATCAATATTCAATTTTTGATATAGTTGGTGTTTTGAGTGTACGTATTTAGGCATTATAAATCTCGCTTAGAATATTTTTTGATACTAATTTGTATGAAATCATCTAAATCTCCATCTAAAACAGCTTTGATATTACGTTTTT
Organism: Candidatus Blochmannia sp. SNP; assembly: GCF_036549215.1. Taxonomy (NCBI): domain Bacteria; kingdom Pseudomonadati; phylum Pseudomonadota; class Gammaproteobacteria; order Enterobacterales; family Enterobacteriaceae; genus Candidatus Blochmanniella; species Candidatus Blochmannia sp. SNP. Next base: position 618,864 of record NZ_CP144371.1, read on the forward strand.
CAAAACCAGTACGTAAATCTTTAACTCTAGAATTATCTAAAATATAAGATCGTATTTGATTGCCCCAAGTAATATTTACTTTATTATCTTCTCTAATTTTTTTTTCATAATTTTTTTTTTGTAATTCAAGTTCATATAATTTGGCTTTTAATTGTTTCATTGCTTGGTTTTTATTTTTATGTTGCGAGCGATCACTTTGGCACTGAGTAACGGTATTTGTTGGTATATGTGTGATGCGTACCGCAGATTCTGTACGATTAACATGTTGACCTCCTGCTCCAGATGCTCGGTAGACATCACAACGTAGATCTTCTGGGCGAATGTGAATATTGATGCTATCATCCAATTCTGGGTATACAAATACGGAAGCAAATGAAGTATGACGTTTTCTAGCAGAATCAAAAGGACTTTTACGTACTAGTCTGTGCACACCAGATTCAGTATGTAACCAGCCGTATGCGTACGGCCCAATAACCTGAACAGTAGCGGATTTTATTCCAGTTATCTCTCCTGTTGATTCTTCAGTAATGTCAGTTATGAAACCTTTATGATCCATCCACCGTAAATACATACGCAATAACATACCTGCCCAATCTTGTGCTTCTATACCTCCAGATCCTGATTGAATATCGACATAGCAATTAGCATGGTCATATTTTCCTATAAACATACGACTAATCTCCAATTGAGATAATTTACGTTCTGAAGCAATTAATTGATCGTGAATTTCAGAAATTAGGTGATTGTCACATTCTTCTGTTAATTCTAGTAGATCATTTAAATCCACTAAGCTTTTATAAAGTTGATCAATAATGTTAATAAAAATTTTTAAGGAAGAAGATTGTTGATTGAGAAGTTTTGCTGTTTTAGGGTTTTTCCAAATATCAGATGATTTTAATTTGGCGTTAATTATTGTTAAACGTTTTTTTTTGGAATTATAGTCAAAAATCATCCTTAAATTTAAATATTCTATTTAACATGAGTTGAATATGTTGTTTAATAAGTTTTACATCTATCATAAAAAATTTTGTTCCTTAAAGTGTATGGGTTTTATATTGTATTATTCTACATATGTATATGTAGAATAATACAATATAATTAAATAAAAATTTTGATATACATATATAAAGATATATTCATATCACGATATCTTATCATATAAAATTAGTTTAATCTTTAATTATAGTTTATTTGAATTTATTATATAGTTTTAACGCAATGCATATAGACTATGTCTATATTTTTTATTTGTTTTATATTAGGTAACATTTTTAATAATTATATATGTAATCAATAAAATAGCATTTTTTAATTATTATCATATATATATACATTTTTATTTAAATAGTTATATAAAGCTAAAAATTGATTAAATCATTTAATTATAAAATTAATTATAAATCATAATAATTAATATTTGTGAAAAGTGTAATCTTATTATTTTGAAGTATGTAAATATTTAATGTAATAAGATTACATAGTTTATGGCGTGTAATATTGATTAATATTTTTTATTTATCAGGAGGCATATTGTGTTGCCTAATATAGTTTTTTCAAAGCAGTACCCTGTATCTTCAGAAGATTTACCATTAACATTTATATCTTTAGAAGAATGGGTATTAGTAAGATCATATGGACAAGATGTTATGCAATATTTGCATAATCAATTTACTTGCGATATTAAAAATTTAGATAAATATGAATATAGATTTTCCGCATATTGTAATCCAAAAGGAAAAGTGCTTAGCAATATGTATGTTTTTCATCTTAAAAATCAAGAAATGGCGTTTATAGAACGTCTAAATATATGTGAAAAACAGATTGTAGAAATGAAAAAATATATAGTTTCTTCTAATGTTGTTATTACTCCTGATTATAATGTAATACTCATTGGAATTGCCGGAATGAACGCAAGAAAGTATTTAAGTGTATGTTTTTCGGTTGTTCCAACCGAAAAACATACAGTAGTACATGAAAAAGATGTTACTATACTATATTTTAGTGCTCCGAAGGAACGTTTTTTGTTAATAATTAACAAAAAATCAACATTAGATTACTTGTTAAGCAAACAACAGTTCTATTGTATACAATTTAACGATAGTCGTCAGTGGGAATTATTAGATATAGAAGCAGGTTATCCGATTATTGAATTAGTAACTAGTGAGTTATTTGTGCCCCAAGCGGTTAACATGGATATATTACAGGGGATTAGTTTTAATAAAGGTTGTTATCTTGGGCAAGAATCTATTGCACGTATTCAGTATCGTGGGAGCAATAAGAAAGAGTTATATAGATTAATTGGTACCATTGATTATAAGAATAAATACAAATTTCCTACAGCTGGTGATTGGATAGAATTAAAATTAAGTAATCAAAATTGGAAAAATATTGGCGTCATTTTACAATCTTGTCAAATTAAAAAAAATAATGTATGGCTGCAAGCAGTATTAAATAGATCAATTTTAAATTCCTCAGAATTAAGAATTAAAAACATGAAAACTAATGACAGTTTTATTTTTTCTATTATTGATTTTAATAAATTTAAATAATTTTTTAATTTTGTACAAATATTTTTAATCATAATGATCCTGTAGCAACCATTTTGGCAAATCATCTAAACCCATAATATGATGTAATATGCGTATTTTTAAATTGGGCATAGTGTTGATGAGATAAAAAATAAAATATTGTATGTATTCCAGGAAATAATTCTTATTATGAAATAACATGTGAAGATACGAGATATTTATTAAATTTTTAGTTATCCTATATTTTATACTGCGTTCATAATATTTTAAATAATTATAATCTCCAATATCTTTATTATTTTTTCTTAATTTTTTTAGATAATTTGATAGAATTGCTGCATCCATAAGTTCTAAATTAATATTTTTAAAAAATAAAGGACATATAAGATATGCAGCTTTTCCTAGCAATATTAAACGATGATTTATAAAGTTGTGTGCATATTGTATTCTCGGTATAAAAATTTTATATTTTGTATCATTATGTATAATGCACTGACCTAATATATTGCAGATTTCTATTAAATCATAATTAATAGATTGAGCGGAGTTGGATACGTATAGATATTTTTTAGCTGCATGTGGTGGTAATAACCAAAAAACAACTGAAAGATGTGTATTTTTTAATGGCAATAATATTAACAAGCCGTTATTGTGAATAATGAAACGAAGAGTGTTTTTGTGATTTTTTTCAGTGTAAATGGTAGTTGTTAATCCATAATATTTTGTATCTTTAAATATTAACGAAATACTTGCATTCTTTCTTATTAAAGAGTCGATTCCATCTGCGCCTATTACCAATTTAGCTTTGAATATATAGTTATTATTTACTATAACAAGTGCGAAATCTTCATGATAACTTATTGTATAAGGTGAATGTGAATCTATAAATATAATATTTCTTAATTGTCGCGCACGACTAATTAGAGCCTGATATATTAAATGATCATCAATAATGTATCCTAGCTCAAGATATCCTAAATAACCAGAATTAAAAACAGTTTTTTTTATATTATTTTTTTTAAGAATCTCTAATTTATATAATGAACTAGAAAAGTGTGCTAGATTCTGATTCCAGATTTTTAAATACTGAAGTATTTTTAAACTGGTGATATTAACTAACGACGATTTGATGTTCCATTGATCTATTTCAGAAATATTTAGATGACTTCTATGTTCTATGATTGCAATACGAAAACAATCATTTAACCCACAAGCTAATGCGAGCCCGGAAATCCCTTGATTTATGATAAGTATATCAAATTTATTCACATTGTTGTTTATTTTAATAAAAATTAATCGGTTTTCCAGTTTAATATCGTATTTACTAAAAGACGTTGCAGAATAGTACTATAGCTAACAAAAAATAAACCTACGTTTCGAGCAATAATTAATGGTAAATAATGATTACTGAATAAACGCACTAATCCATCGGTGATTTTAATAGTTCTATATTGATCTAAATATCTGTGTTTTTGATATGTATTCAACACAGAATAATCTCCAATATCTATGTTTTGATATAATGCCTGCGTAATTATTTTTGATAAAACTACAATATCACGTAATCCAAGATTACATCCTTGTCCAGCTATAGGATGTAAATTCTGAGCTGCATTGCCGACTAATGCCAGTCTGTGACTAATGTGGCTTTGAGCACGTGTTAGCCAGAGATTATAAAAACATCGCGTTTCTATATTTAAAATTTTTCCTAATTTCCACCCAAATATATTTTGCAGTTCTTGAGAAAATTTTTTTTTGTTCCATCTAGATACTTCTTGTTGTTGTTTGTTGGATATGCACCAAATCAAAAAGTTAAAATTATTGGACATAGGCAGCATAGCTAATGGTCCATGTTCTGTAAATTTTTCAAAAGCTCTTCCAAAATGAGGTATTTCAGTAGTAATTTTAGAAACTACAGCAATTTGTTGATAATTATACCTAAACCATTTCATACCGCAGTTAGTAGCTAATGTTGAATAGGCGCCGTCTGCTGCTACTATTAATTTTGAAACTATTTGATGACCATTATCTAAAGTGACTATATTTTTTTTTTTTTCGCGTTTAATTTTTTTTAGAGTAGCGGGACAATATATGGTTACGCTTGATTTTTTTTGTAAAAAATTAAATAACTTTTTTCTAAAAATATTTAGCTCAATAACATAACCTAATTCTGATAATTGATGATCTTGAGCATTGATAAATATTTTATGTAATCTATTATATTCACTAATTTCTACTTGTTTTATAACAGTACTGCAAGAAGATAAAATTGAATCTATATTAACTCGTATCAATTCATAATAAGCTCCTCGTGATAATGCTATTACGTGAGGAGGATATGTATTTAAAGATAATTGTGTATCACAACAGTAAGGAGAGTGTTGTTCTATTAAAGATATTTCTAAATCCCCTTTAGTTAATTTAAATAGCATTAACGCTAGTATCGCGCCTGTCATTCCTCCACCATGTATAATAATAGACATAAAGTATTTATTTAACACATAAATATAAAAAATTGTAATGTTGAAAACTATAACATACAAATTAGTATGATGAGATGTAATATGCTAATATATATTATAGTATACTTTATTTAAGTATGGCATTTAAATTGTATTGTATATATTTAAATATTTTGACAGAGATTCATTATTTAATTGCAAGATATATGTTGGTTAAATTTAATTTGCTAATATTATTGATGTATAGTAGAAGACGAAATGCATTATACCATAATGGTATAATATGTGGAGTGTTATATTCTATAAGAATAGAATTGTGAGTTATTTTTTATAGAAAACAATTTTATGTTTTTAAGTTAAATTAGTGATTATTTATAATCACAAAATTATTCAGTATTTTTAATATACTGTATAATTTATATATTAAATATGTTTGTTCAGATTCATCTGATAAGATGATTTGATTATGTAGATGATATGAAATCTGTATATAGTCTATATAAATATTTTATAAGGTTTTAAGATACTTGATTTTTAGATTACGATTAAATAAATATTAATTACGTTAATTTTTAAAAAAATTTTATGGTAGAATAGAGATGGTTTTGCTTTTGTTTAAGATGTATAAAAGTATAAGTCCTGTATGTATATAAATTAAATGATACAAATTATTATGTTATTTGATCATTGAAATATAAGATAAAATACCAGGAAAGGAATATGCCTGAAAAACCAATAGATATTCAAATTTTTGGCCGAACATTACGGATTAATTGTCCGTCTAAACAAAAAGATGCCTTAAATAAGGCAGTAGAGGATTTAACTAAACGTTTACAAGATTTGAAGATTAAAACAAGAGTGACTAATGCTGAACAATTAGTATTTATAGTTGCTTTAAATATATGTTATGAGTTAGCCCAAGAAAAATTGAAAACACGTGAATATGCAGCTAATATCGAGCAGCACATTCTTTTGTTGAAAAAAACAATCGAAGAAGCTTTAATTGCACATGCTCATATTACTGAGCGAGTTGATGGAACACTAGAATGCACTAAACATATATAGATTATATTTGTTGTATTAAACGATAAAATAATAAATATGATTATGCATTATGTTTTACTTTAGCCCTCGTATAAAATACGTAAGGTATAAATTTATGACATTCCATGATAATAGAGAATATGTGTATTTTTCATAAGAAGTTATATTATAAAAAATCTATTCGTGAGTATATACGAATTATACGCCGTTCTTTGACATTTCAGGAGCAATATATAGCAGCTCAATTAATTACTAATAAGATTATGGCGATGGATTATATACATAAATCAAAACGTATAGCAGTATTTATTGATTTTGATGGAGAAATAAAAACTTCTTTGCTTATTCGAACTTTATTATGTATGCATAAACAAATATATTTACCAGTTTTACCTTATTCAGAAAATGAATGTTTGTTGTTTTTACGATATACATTTTCCACACCTCTCATATATAATCGTTTAAATATATATGAACCTGAATGGAATGTTAATTCCATTATTTCTATAGAGAAACTAAATGTTGTATTCGTTCCGTTAGTTGCGTTTGATAATTATGGGAATCGATTAGGAATGGGCGGTGGTTTTTATGACAGAACCTTACAAAATTGGAAATGTCAGAATAATTATATACCTATAGGATTAGCATATGACTTTCAAAGAATACCTACTCAATTACTTCCTATGGAAAAATGGGATCTAACGCTACCAGAAATTGTCACCCCATCTTATCATTTAATTTCAGATGTTTATTAAATAAAATAATACATATTTTTGTTCTGAAAGTTATGTATTATTTTTTCTAGTATTTTATTTCTATAAATAGGTTGTATTTTATTAATATAAATAGTTAATTTTTATAATTTTCATAATGAATGTTAATCAATTCAGTTTATTCCCAATTTTTTAGAATTTATAGTCATACTAACAAATATGTATATTTGTTAGTATGACTATAAATTCGAACTGTTCTATGTGGTTTATATATTTATTTAAAATTAAATTTTCAGCCTATAAAGCATTAAATAATTATTTTTATGCCTTCTTTTGTTCCAATTAATACGATATCTGCTCGTCTTTGCGCGAATATGCCAACACTTACTACTCCTGGGATATTGTTAATTTTTGTTTCTAGTAACGATGCATTAGAAATATTCATATTGTATATATCCAAAATATTATTACCATTTTCAGTAATTACATTATGTCGATATTCTGGTAACCCACCCAAACGTACTAATTCTCTTGCTACTAATGAACGAGCCATAGGAATTACTTCTATTGGTAGTGGTCCGCGTCCTAATATATTTACTTGTTTACTACTGTCAACAATACAAATAAATTTTTTAGCTACAGCAGCAATAATTTTTTCTTTGGTTAAGGCCCCGCCGCCGCCTTTAATCATTTGCATATGAGTATCAATTTCATCTGCACTATCAACATATACATCTAATTCATTTAAATTATTAAGATTGTATATAGGAATACCCAATTTTTTTAATTGATTAGATGAATAGTTTGAGCTAGAAACTACACCTTCTATTTTTTCCTTTACACTACTCAATGCTTCAATAAAATATGTGACGGTTGAACCTGTTCCTATCCCTATAATTTTGTTAGATTGAATGTATTTTAGGGCTGCCCAAGCTACTGATTTTTTTAATTTATCTTTTATCATATTGCCCCTATACGTGATGTATATTATATATTTAGTGCATACTATTTTTAATCTATGATTGCTCGATTTCTGATAAAAACTTTCATTTACTATAGATTAAAAACGATATTTAATGCGAATTAAACCCATATATTGCATTATTGTATTATACAATGTATGGGTAATACGGTAATACTCAGATTTGAGTAACAGATTTTATAATTTATATTGACATTTAAAAAATATTATTTATGAGCATAGTTAGTATTGGATTTAATTTAAAACGATTTCGATTTTATCGAAATATAAATCTGTTTTGTTTTAATATATTTAAAAACTTTTCTGAAATAAAAATGATTCTTATAAAATGTTAATAGCGTTTAAAGTAGAAAATACTTTTTCTAAGTATTTAATCATTGATGTTTGTCCTGCACGAATCCAAACCCTTGGGTCATAAAATTTTTTATTTGGTTGTTCATGTCCATATGGGTTACCTAATTGAGTTTGGAGGAAATTTTTGTTATGTTGATAATATTTTAAAATTCCTTCCCAAGTAGCCCATTGTATATCGGTATCAATGTTCATTTTTACAATACCATAACTGATGGCTTCTTTAATTTCTTTTTCTGTGGACCCAGACCCTCCATGAAATACTAAATTTAAAAAGTTATTAGGTAATCCAAATTTTTTAGAAACATATTTTTGTGATTTCTGAAGTATTTTTGGGTCTAATCGTACATTTCCAGGTTTGTATACACCATGAACATTTCCAAATGATGCAGCTATAATGAACCGTGGGCTGATAATGTGTAATTTTTCATAAGCATAAGCTATATCTTCTGGATTTGTATATAAAAGTTCATGATTTAAATGATAATGATCAATACCATCTTCTTCCCCTCCAGTACAACCTAACTCTATTTCTAAAGTCATATTTAATTTGTCCATGCGGCTTAAATATTTTGAGCTAATTTCTATATTTTCTTTTAAAGATTCTTCAGACAGATCTATCATATGAGATGAAAATAATGGATTGCCGGTTTTATAAAAATGTTTTGATCCTAAATCTAGTAGAGCATCGATCCAAGATAAATTCTTTTTGGTGCAATGATCAGTGTGCAAAATGACAGGGATGTCATAGTGTCTAGCAATATGATGTACGTGTAAACTTCCAGAAATAGCTCCTAATACTGCTGCAGAATCATCATCTTTATGGTTATTTAAACCATATCCTGCCATAAAAGCAGATCCTTTTTTAGAAAACTGCAAAATAATTGGAGATCTCATATTAGCTGCAGCTTCTAATGCAGCATTAATTGAATCCATACCTATACAATTTACTGCCGGCAAAGCAAAATTATTTTTCTTTGCAAAATTAAATATCTTCTGTACATCGTTGCCAGTGACTACACCTGGTTTTATAGAATCAATAATCTTAATCATTTATTTTCTTCTTTTTTGATGAATATATATTTATATAGTATTATTTATATACGTTCTATATATATCTTCATACATAATACTCATTAATCTATAATATGTATACTTTTAATTATTTAATAGCATGTTTTTCAAGCATTTTTACCGACGGAAATGTTTTTCCTTCAATAAATTCTAAGAAAGCACCACCTCCGGTAGAAATATAAGAAATCTGATCAGAAACGCCAAATAAATCAATAGCCATTAAAGTATCTCCTCCGCCAACAATAGAAAAAGCATTACTTTTAGCAATAGCATGAGATATCATTTCTGTTCCTGTTCTAAAATTTGGAAATTCAAACACTCCAATAGGACCATTCCAAAGAATAGTTTTAGCACATTTTAAAATATCTAATATTCTAGCAATAGATTCATCACCTAAATCAAGGATTTGCTCATCATCTTTAATATCAATTACAGCTTTCATAGTTGCTTGAGCAGTTTCTGAAAATTCTGTGCTTACTCTTACGTCAGTAAGAGTAGGTATATCACAATTTTCTAAAAGACGTTTTGCTGTAAGTATTAATTCTTCTTCATATAAAGATTTACCTACTTTTTTTCCTTGAGCTGCCAAGAAGGTGTTTGCGATACCTCCTCCTACTATGAGATAATCTGAAATCTTTGATAAGGAGTCCAAAACAGTTAATTTAGTGGATACTTTAGATCCTCCAACTATTGCAACCATTGGTCTTATAGGATTATGCAGTGCCTTACTTAGAGCTTCCAGTTCTTTTTGTAGTAAGAGCCCAGAACAAGCTAAAGAAACAAATTTGCTGATACCGTGCGTAGAAGCTTGTGTACGATGAGCACTGCCAAATGCATCCATGACAAATACATCACACAACATCGCATATTTTTTTGATAATATTTCATCATCTTTTTTTTCTCCTTTATTAAATCGTACATTTTCTAAAATTAACAATTCTTTTTCTGTAAAGTTTGTGTTCTCTAAGTAATCTGTAACTAATCGTATTTTTTTTATATCTTGATTGATTAATTGTTTTTGTAAATATTCAACCACGGGCTGTAAAGAAAATTGCACATCATAATTTCCTTCTTGTGGCCTACCTAGATGAGAAGCTACCATAACATATTTACTTTTATTTAAAGCTAATTCAATAGTAGGTAGTGATGCATTAATTTTTCTGTTAGAAGTAATAACTCCATTTTTAATAGGTACGTTTAAATCAGAACGAATTAAAACACGCTTATCCGTCAGATCTAAGTCACTTATTTTTATGATATTCATAATGGAAAACCTTTTATGTATAAATAAACATATTAATAAAAGAATTATATATTAATAATAAAAATATTTTTCTTTTGCTGTATATTATACTCAACAATTAAGTTTGTTCTTTAATAATTAATTTTTATTATTAAATATAATAATATACGATTTGAAATAAATTTAGGTTGTTATTAATTAATTAACCAATTAATAACATGAAAACTCTTAAAAAATTAATGTGTTGTAAGCAGTATATGATATACTGATGGTATTGGTATTTATATAGATAAATATGAATTATTTCATTGAAAAATAGTTTATTTTTGACTTATCTAATAATAATTTAATTTTTTAAGTTATTTATAGATTTGATACACTAATCATATAGTGATTAAGTATAGTAATTAGTTAATATTATAAGTATTGATTTTGATATCAGTATCAATCATTTGGAATATAATGTCATCTTATAAGTTAATATTATTGTTTTCAGTATGGTTATTAATTAAAACTACTAAATAACTAGTAATATATGAAATTAATTTTTAGCTCTTTAATTTTACTTGAGTATAAAGCATTTCTAATCCTAATGTAGCAGCTGCTAACGCAGTGATTTGTGCACAATCATAAGCTGGAGCTACTTCTACTAAATCAATACCTACAATATTTAAGTTTGTAAAGCTTCGTATTAATTTTAGAACACGATAACTCGTTAATCCGCCAATTACCGGGGTCCCAGTGCCAGGCGCTATAGCTGGATCTAAGCAATCAATATCGAATGTTACATATATCGGAAAAGATTTAACAACAGATTTTATTTTATTTATAATAATATCTATGCATATGTCGTTAACATATTCTGCATCTAACACTGTAAATCCGAAATGATTTTTGTATTCCGTACGAATACCAATTTGTACTGAATGTATAGGATCGATTAATTCTTCGTTTAGTGCATGTAATATAATAACACCATGATCATATTTACTATCATTGTCGTAATAATCTGCATGTGCATCAAAGTGTATTATTGCGATTTTGCCAAAAATTTTTGAATATGCACGTAATATAGGTAATGTGATATAATGATCGCCTCCAAGTGATAGCATTTTTTTTCCAGAAATTAACAAATGTTCAGCATGATTTTGTAGAGAATTTACGAAATCTTGTATATTTCCAGATTTATATATTAAATCTCCACAATCAACTACATGTAAATTTTTTCGTATATTAAAGCTCCAAGGCCAACGACAATCTTCCCAGGCCAAATTTATAGATGCTTGTCGAATAGCAGTTGGTCCAAATCTACTTCCTGATCGTCCAGAAGTAGCCATGTCAAAAGGGACTCCAGTAATTACCCAATCACTATTATTATTATAAGGATCAAATTCTAATGGAAATCTTAAAAAACCAAAAGCATTTGAAAACAAAGAGTTATCATATTTATAATTTAAAGTATACATGTATTTCCTTTGCTTTAATTAATGTTACAAACAACTTATTATATATATAATATAGTTTTGATCAAAATTAAATAGAGTATTAACATAAATTAATAATATTTTATTATTCATATAATTTATTAATAAACTTGATATAAATCGGTTTTATACCTATAAATTTTAGGAGTGTGTTCAAATGAATTGATACCGAAACATGTAATTATATCTATATAATATATTGTATTCATCACCTATAAATCAAAAATTTGATTTATAGGTGATGAAATTTATAAATAAAGTGTATTGAATTTTATTATTAATTTTAATTATTTTAATAAATATAAAAACATAAAGATATTTTTGAAAAATGATAAATAAAAATAGGTTTTTTATTTGCGTAGCTAGTGAGTATTTATTAGAATTTGATAATTTATTTACACGGTTCAAACTATGATGAGATAATGTTTGTGATTTTTAATAAACCAATTTAAATGTATATTTGATAATAGAAGCGAATAAATGTAAATATTAAAAATTTAATATGATTTTTTTTGATATAAACAACAGATGAAAAATACCTGTATAGTAGGAATTTTTATAAAAATGTTTGATTATAATTTATTAATCAAATAATCTCTATCTTATTTTTTAAATAAATAAGATAAATGATAGCGGTTTAATAGCCATATATTAGATGGGTTTCTAGGTGTAATTTACTTCAAATATTTGCTACATGTATAGCAGATCTTGCTGATAGTAAGTTTTATACTCTATATTTAAAGGAATATGATGAATGACGCAATATTTATTTACATCTGAATCTGTATCAGAAGGACACCCAGATAAAATTGCAGATCAAATTTCTGATGCCGTATTAGATTCTATTTTAGCGCAAGATCCAAGGGCTCGTGTTGCATGTGAAACATTTATAAAAACAGGTGTAGTAGTAATGGGGGGGGAAATTACCACTACTGCTTGGGTGAATATGGAAGAAATTGCTAGAAATACCATTCGTGATATTGGTTATGTTCGTTCAGATATGGGATTTGATGCAAATTCTTGTGTGATATTAAGTGTGATTAATAAACAATCTTCAGAGATTAAGCATAGCATAGATCATTATAGTAATGTTTTAAAACAAGGGGCGGGTGATCAAGGATTAATGTTTGGATACGCTACTAATGAAACTAACGTTTTAATGCCTGCTCCGATAACATATGCACATCTTTTGATCAAAAGAAAGTCTCAAATGAGAAAAAATGGAGTATTACCATGGTTAGGGTTAGACGCTAAAAGTCAGGTAACAGTTGCTTATGAAGATGGAAAAATAATCGGAATAGCTGCAGTTGTATTGTCCATTCAGCATACTTGTGATATAAAGTTGATAGATTTACAAGAAGCTGTGATGGAAGAAATTATTAAACCAGTATTACCTAAAAAATGGTTGTCTGATAATACTAAATTTTTTATTAATCCTGGTGGTTGTTTTGTTGTTGGCGGACCTATTAGTGACTGTGGTTTAACTGGAAGAAAAATTATTGTAGATACTTATGGAGGAATGGCTAGGCATGGTGGAGGGTCTTTTTCTGGAAAAGATCCATCAAAAGTAGATCGATCGGCCGCTTATGGAGCAAGATATGTTGCTAAAAATATTGTAGCAGCTGGGTTAGCAGATCGTTGTGAGCTTCAAGTTTCCTATGCAATTGGAATGCCAAATCCAATATCTATTAGTATTGAAACTTTTGGTACAGAAAAAACCTCACATGATATTTTGATAAAGATAATAAATAATTTTTTTGATTTCCGTCCTTATGGTTTAATTACTATGTTAGATTTGTTAAAACCAATTTATAGAGACACAGCTGTATATGGACATTTTGGTCGTGAACATTTTCCCTGGGAGAAAGTTGATAAAGTAGAATTACTTCGTGATGCAGCTGGTTTAAAATTTACATCTTCATAATATTTTTCATATTTATTATTTGATTAATATAACAATGATATTGTTAATACGGGATTGTAATAATAATATTTATAAATTGATAACGGGTTCTATATGAATAGATTTTTATGTTTATAAGAATTATTTAAATAGTTATTGTTGTGTTTTAAGTAATTTTTATTATAAATACAGTAGAAGTTACAAGTTTTATTTTTTAATGTATATATCAAATAAATACATTTCTATATTAGAAAATAATAGAGTGTAATTTTTTAATTAAAGGGAAATAATTTTTTATAGAGTGTATTCTTATAAAGAATTTATGGAATAAAAATAAAATTATTATAAGCACAATAATTACTTATAGTTTGATTCTGGATAGGTCGTTTATTTAAAGAAATTTCTATTAGTAATTGATAAGATCACACCTATGTAGTTGTTATTGCTAATGATAAAAATTTTTGAATACAATAGTTTAAATTAATTGTAGTATTTTTTATAAAAAATAATTAGTTATCATTTCTTAAGTTTTTATATCCTTAATAAAAGAGATTTATAAAAAAATTTATGTTAATGCATGAGATAACAAATTTACAAAATTATTTTCTAATAGCTATGCCCGCTCTGCAAGATCCATTGTTTAAACAGTCAGTAGTATATATTTGCGAGCATAATGATACAGGAGCTATGGGTATAGTTATCAATAAATTAGTTGAAAAATGTACGGTAGAAACTATATTACATAATTTGAAGGTTGTATCTCCTGTACGAGATCCATCTATTCGATTAGATAATCCAGTATTTTCTGGAGGACCTTTATTAGATGACCGAGGTTTTATTTTACATACTCCTAAAAAAGGTTTTGGATCTAGTGTTAATATTTCTTCAAAAGCCATGATCACTACATCTAGAGATATCTTAGAAACTTTAGGAACTCCTAATCAACCAAAAGATGTATTGGTGGCGCTTGGTTATTCTGGTTGGTCTAAAGGTCAATTAGAACATGAATTAATGGAAAATGCTTGGCTTACTGTTCCTGCTAATGAAACAATTTTATTTCATACTCCTATTATTGCTCGTTGGAGCGCAGCTGCAAAAATATTAGGAATTGATATTCGTAATATTACAGATCAAACAGGTCGTGCTTAATGTCAACTATTAATATAATAATGGGTTTTGATTTTGGCACTAAAAATATAGGAGTCGCAATTGGTCAAAAATTGACTTGTACTGTAAGGCCTCTTACTGTATTGCAATCGCAATCTGGTATACCCAATTGGGGGGGGATTAAAGATATTTATAATATATGGAAACCAGTAGTAATGGTAGTAGGATTACCTTTGAAGATAAATGGAGAGGAACAATCTATTACTATTTTAGCAAGAAGATTTGCTAAGCAATTAAAGAAACAGTTTCCTGTTACAGTAAAGATGCATGATGAGCGGTTTAGTACGAGTGAAGCACGTTTAGATTATTTTGAAAATCATCACAATTATTTATACGCACGACAGGATATTAAAATAAATGCAATTGCAGCTGGAGTAATTTTAAAAAGTTGGTTAAATCAGTCTTTTTGACTATAAGGGAATAATATCCTTGTATACAAGTATTTTTGATAATAAATACTAGAAGTCTGCAATATGATGATAATTTAAAAAATTAAATAATTATTTTGTGATTTATTGTTTGAGAGTTTTAATAAATAATATTAAGGATAATGTTGTGATATGTATATTTGTAAATAAATAGCATGATTTGTGGTACAAATATATAGTTAATATTGTTCATTAAAAGTATAGATGATTTTTAAAGATTTATTTTATATAAAAGCAAATATGTACATTACGGTGAAAATATGTATTGATTTTTAGAAGAAATCACATATTTGTTACTTTTTTATGATTTAATTAAAATTAAAAGATTATTTCAAATTTCAATTGGCAGTTGAATTATATATGTTTTGTTAATTGATGTTTAATTAAACAAACGGGATTTAACAGTATTTATTTTTTGAATATGCATATTGATTAAATAAATGTAAGCGTACATAAAAATTGAATTAGTAGTTTTTACGACGAATAAGAATAAACGTACATCTTACTTAGAATACAAATTAGTATAAATATTATACTAATAAGTATAATATTTATGTTTTTGGTAAATATCTATAATAATAATTGATTATTTTTATAAAAATAAATATCAATTACTTATCAATAATAAGAAATATGTTTTGATTCGCGGATATTGTATTTTATGAATCATTAAAAATATAGTTATTGAATTTTTATAGAGTTAACGTATTTTGAATTAGTATCATTATTTTTAAAAACTAAATATTTATAAAATTACGTATTAATTATTAAATTAAATTATTGTATTTTTTATATTAAAATATTTTGATTACTTTTAAAATATATCGGTCGGTATTTATATAGAGTTTATTTTTTAACTTATAAAACATCTTTTAGAAAAATTTAGATTGATTATAGAACATATCAGTTACATGTAATATAAATTTAATATCGTAAAATATATATATGACTCAAAACTTGATTTTTTCGAAAAAAATTTTATTTTGGTATCAAAAATATAGGACGAAAGATTTACCATGGCAATTAAACAAAACAATGTATAAAACATGGTTATCTGAAATTATGTTGCAACAAACACAAGTAAAAACTGTGATTTTCTACTATGAACGATTTATTGCAAGATTCCCAACAATTATACAGTTAGCAGATGCAGAATTAGACGAAGTATTATTTTTATGGAGTGGATTAGGTTATTATGCACGGGCTAGAAATTTGCATAAAACAGCTAGAATTATCGTTAAGTATTATTGTGGTAATTTTCCAAAAGATTTCGATATACTTATTTCTTTTCCTGGTATTGGAAGATCTACTGCTGGAGCTATATTGTCGTTAACATTGGATCAACATCATCCTATTCTTGATGGCAATATGAAACGAATATTAACAAGATATTATGCTTTTGATTATTACTTGTTAGGAAATAAATCCAAGATAAATCATAAATTGTGGTTATTGAGCGAACAACTGCTTCCTGACACAGGAACGGGGGTGTTTAATCAAGCTATGATGGATCTAGGAAGATTAATATGTACTAATAGATGTCCAGCCTGCAAAGATTGTCCTCTTCAAGAAGATTGTCAAGCTTTTTTAAATCATGAAGTTAATCAATATCCTAGAAAAGAACTATCGAAAAAGTTATTAAAAAAAACTATCTGGTTTTTATTGTTATTATTCCAATATTGTAAAGTAAAAATGATATGGCTTGAGAAAAGGCCATATCAGGCGATTTGGGGAGGATTATTTTGTTTTCCTGAGTTTTCTAATATTAATATGTTGAATATATGGTTGTTAAATCATAATATTCATAATGATCAATATATAAAATTATCTATTGTAAAACATAAATTAAGTAATATTGATTTAGAAATTAGACCAATATTACTTAATCTAAGTAAAAAGATAAATTGTAAAAAAGATGGAATTTGGTATGATTTGATGGATCCTCCAATTGTTGGGTTACCTAAGCCAATTGCTACAATATTACAGAAATTATAATGATAGTTATAGTAAAAATATTTCAGAAAATTTAAATTTAAAAATAACTATTGCAACAAAAGATTTGAATGATGCCTAAAATAATTTATTGTGTTTTTTTGAAACAATATGCTGAGGGATTAGATGCTCCATGTTATCCAGGATCGCTGGGAAAATATATCTATGAGCATATTTCTAAAGACGCATGGAGGAAATGGAAAAATAAAGAAATTATTTTAATAAATGAAAATAAATTGAATATGATGAATATTTCAGATCGTGCAATGCTTGAAAGAGAAATGAAAATTTTTTTATTTGGAAAAGATTTTTTAGATACAAAAAATTATTAATTTAATTAATAATTAAATAATTTTTTTTCTAAAAGCGTTTTTTAAAATAGTATTAATTCATTAATAATTATAAGTTAATTATAAAAATGCAATGAGCATGTATGCTCATTGCATTTTTATTTAGATTGATATATTTATTATTATAATAATAAATATAAAAAATAATTAATTATTTCAATTTCATAATATGCTATATATCGCTTATCGAAGCAAGTATTTTATTTAAGATCGGCTAATTTATGTTTATTGTAAATTAATAGTGGCTTTGAATCTCCAAATACTACTGATTCATCAATTATGACTTTATCTACATTGTTTTGAGAAGGTAATTCATACATTACATCTAGCAATATATCTTCTAAAATAGCTCTAAGTCCACGAGCACCAATTTTTCTTTTCATAGCATTGTTAGCAATAGCAGTTAATGATCTTTCTGAAAATTCCAATTTTACTCCATCTATATGGAATAATATTTTGTATTGTTTTATTAGGGCATTTTTTGGCTCTTTTAAGATTTTTATTAATTCTTTTTCTCCCAGTTCATCTAAAGAAGAAATTATTGGAAGTCTTCCAACGAATTCTGGAATTAGACCAAATTTAATTAAATCTTCTGGCTCAATTTGTTTTAATAATGAATATTCAGTATTTTGGGATGTGTTGTTATTTTCTGAGACTTGAAAACCAATTGTACGTTTATTGGTAGTGCGTTGCTGAACAATTTGATGTAAACCAAAAAAAGCACCCCCACAAATAAAAAGAATATTAGTCGTATCTATTTGTATGAATTCTTGCTGTGGATGTTTACGTCCTCCTTGCGGTGGTACTGCAGCTATAGTTCCTTCAATTAATTTTAATAAAGCTTGTTGTACTCCTTCTCCAGAGACATCTCGGGTAATAGAAGGATTTTCCGATTTTCTAGAAATTTTATCTATTTCGTCTATGTAAATAATACCCTGTTGTGCTTTATTTACATCGTAATTACATCGTTGTAGTAATTTTTGCACAACGTTTTCTACATCTTCACCTACATACCCTGCTTCTGTTAAGGTGGTAGCATCTGATATAGCAAATGGCACGTTAAGAAAACTAGCTAGTGTTTCTGCTAATAATGTTTTTCCACTGCCTGTAGGTCCGATTAACAAAATATTACTTTTAAATAATTTTGTACCATTATTACATATACATATATCTTCATTACGTAGGCGTTTATAATGATTATATACCGCTACTGCGAGCACTTTTTTAGTATGTTCTTGTCCAATTACATAATCATCTAAATGACTTTTAATGTCACAGGGTGTTGGAAATTTAATGAAATTTTCATTGACTATTTTATCTTTAAGTTCTTGATTAATTATATCTTTACATAAACTAATACATGTATCACAAATATGCGCCGATACTCCGGCAATTAATTTTAATACTTGATTTTGGTCTTTTCCACAAAATGAACAATATAATGTATTTTTTGAATGATTTTGATAATTATCGTTCACAGTTTAATATCCTTACTTTTGATGCTTACCCAATGCAAATGAGCTGTAAATCTATTTGAAAGTAAAAAATAAATTTAGATATAAATTATATGTTTGCAGATAATGATAATAGTGAAATATAAAGTAAGTAATGATACGAATTTATATTCGTTGGGATAATACACAATCTACTAATCCATATTTCATAGCTTCATCGGCAGATAAAAAGCAATCTCGTTCTGTATCTTTACTGATTGTATCAACAGATTGCCCTGTATGTTTTGCCATTAGCTCATTTATATTATTTTTAATTTTTAATATTTCTTTGGTATGAATAGCAATATCAGTAGCTTGTCCTTGAAAACATCCTAATGGCTGATGAATCATTATTCGAGCATTTGGTAAACAAAATCGCTTGCCTTTAGTACCAGAAGCTAATAAAAAAGCACTCATAGAGGCAGCTTGTCCCATACAAAATGTACTAATGTCAGGTTTTACAAATTGTATGGTGTCATATATTGACATGCCTGCAGTTATCAAGCCTCCTGGAGAATTAATATACAAATGGATGTCTTTTTTTGAATTTTCTGATTCTAAAAACATTATCTGCGCAACGATCAAATTAGCTATATTATCTTCTATGGTCCCTGTTATAAAAATAATTCTTTCTTTTAGTAATAAAGAAAATATATCATATACACGATCTCCTCGAATAGTTTGTTCTATTACTGTCGGTACTATTGCCATATTCTGATAACAATAAGGCGCTTTAAAATTGTTTGAATATTTCCATAACATGTACTGTATCCTCCCTTATTAAATATCTGTTAAACACAAGTATTATTTAAATCCTGATATAATACAATTTTTAGAAAATTTCAAATTAAATTTAATGATCAGGTTTTTATTAATTAAAATAGTTATGTTGTGTTATAGTTTTTAGTAACTTATTATCTGTTAGATATTTAATCGTTGTAATAAAATAATTTATATATACATGTTGTTTCATTTTTATTGCAGTGTATATACAAATTTATTATCACATTCTGTAAATGTGTATTACAAAATGTAATCATAATGTATAAATTTATTGAATGCAGTATCTTTTTTAAATTTTGATTGATTAAGAATAAAAATAAATTGTTTTTTGTGTTAAAGAAGTTTGTAAATATATTTCATAGCTGTAATATTGATTTCAATAATCTGATTTTTTATTATACATTAAATTGATCAATTTATTTAATTTAAAAATTAACAATTCTTAAATTAAAAGGATAACTAACATCAGTGTTTTAGATAATTTAATTAAATAATAATATAGTTTTATACGCTATTTATTCCGGGTTCTAAAATCAAATTTTATTAGAAGTTAAGAATAATTTTGTTTCAAATATTTATTAATACTATACATTTTATTAATTCGTTATTTTAAATAATTAAATGTATTTATTATTAATATAGCAGGTAGTTTAATAGCATTAAAATACTATATTATTTTTTTGTTTGATGTTTTGATTTGCGTACAGTATTTATGAAATAATATAGATATTACGTTGTTGTATAGATTAGAATGTTTTAATGTCATTATTATACAATTTTAAAAAATAGAATTTTTATCTTTAAAATAATAAAAAGAACTATATATTTTCTTTAAATTTTATTAATAATATTCATATATAAATATTAATATTTATATTAAGAAATGGTCTTGTATATTATGATATTGAAATATTCAATTATGCATTGATAAAGATTTGATTATTTTTATTAACTACCATAGTAATATTAAGAATAATATAATTTTTTAATATTTGCTTTATTGCTATGTTGCTCATGTATAGTGTATTTTATGTATAATTCCAAAAATTATATTAATTTCGCTTTAAGATTTTACTATTATAATAATTTTTAATTTTAATGTTGCTTAATTTTTAATTTTATGCGGGACCATACTTATATATACGAGAATATATATATATTTTTTATTTTTATCGAAAGTGCATAGGTTTGTATAGTCAAGATATACTTATTAAATTACTTATTTTTTATAACAAGGTGAATAGAATTATAATTCATTAATTTTGATATAATTTTATGATAAGTAATTATCTTATAATTTTTTAAAAATAAATAATAATTTTTTAACATGAAACTTATGAAGATACATAGCTTATAAAGCTACATTAAATCTAACGTGGTTAGTTACTTTAACGATATTTTAAGATAAATGGCAGTATAATTTATTTTTATAAGTTTTTAATATTTTTAAATAATTACGTGTATATCTAATTTATTTTTTATTAATTTTATAGATGGAATATAATAAGGCAAATATGAAATTATGTAAAGTTATAAACGTATATAGAAAATCTATAATGTAGTTATAATTTAATTAATTAGTTTAAGTTGTATGGCATAATAGTATTATAATTGATTATATCTGTAAATCTAAATATTTAGATGACTAATTTTAAGTGATTGAGTATTTAATTTTATTTTTTATATTATATAACAAAATAAACTTTGGTTATAAACATATATGATTCTAATCTAATGTTTATTAAAAGTAATAAATATAAAATAATTTTAGGTATATATTAATTTATTTACATTAATAAAGGCTTACGGTAAAATGGTCGATTTATAAATTAAATATATATATAATGACGTTAAAATTTGTTGTATGAAATTCAGTGTATATAATATAAAAAAATATGTGTTTTATTGCTTTCTGTATAGTTTAATAACAATATTAAGTGGGTGTAATGATTTAGTATTATTATATCCTAAGGGTCAAATTGGGGTAGAAGAACGTTCACTAATACTGACCGCATTTGGATTAATGCTTACCATAGTTGTTCCAGTAATTGGGATGACAATTTTTTTTATCTTAAAATATAGAGCATCTAATACTAAAAATATACAATACAATCCTAATTGGACACATTCTAGAAAAATAGAATTTGTGATATGGTTTGTGCCAATTTTAATTATTATTTTTTTAGGAGTCCTAACTTGGGAATCTACTCATAAATTAGATCCCAAAAAACCTATTACATCTTCTGTTGTGCAACCAATAATTATTGATGTTATATCATTAGATTGGAAATGGCTTTTTATTTATCCGAAACAAAATATAGCAGTTATTAATGAACTTGTTATTCCAAAATGCATACCTATCAAGTTTAATGTTACTTCTAATTCAGTTATGAATTCTTTTTTTATTCCTCAATTAGGAGGACAAATTTATGCTATGGCTGGAATGCATACAGAATTAAATTTAATAGCTAACGCGGTAGGACAATATAAAGGTGTTTCATCAAATTTTAGTGGACAGGGATTTTCTGATATGAAATTTACCGTTTTTGTTACACAAACTGAAAAAGAATTTGAGCAATGGATACAAAAGGTTCAAAAATCATCTTATCACATTAATAATATGTTAATGTATGAAGAGCTAGCTAAGCCTAGTGAACATCATCCAATAATTTATTTTTCCAATGTACAATCTAACTTGTTTTATAATGTAATTAATAAATTTAAACATTAAAATAAAAAACGTTTTTAGTATTTAATTCTTCATTCTTCAATATAAGAATGATGTATTTTCAGTGATATTATAAATATATAGGGATAATAAAGTAATGTTTGGAAAATTGACAACACACTCTATTCCATATGACGATCCAATTATTATGTCGACAATTGTCATTGTTCTTTTTATTGGAATAATACTTGCTGGTGTTATTTCGTATTATAATAAATGGCAATATATTTGGGATGAATGGATTACTTCTGTAGATCATAAAAAAATTGGAATTATGTATATTGTAGTTGCATGTGTTATGTTTTTGCGTGGTTTTGCTGACGCGATTATGATGAGAGCACAACAAGCTTTGTCTTCTTCTGGATTATATGAATTTCTTTCAGCTCATCACTATAATCAAGTAATTACTGCTCATGGTGTAATTATGATTATATTTATGGCTACTCCTTTTGTAATAGGATTAATGAATTTGATAGTTCCGTTACAAATTGGAGCACGAGATGTTGCTTTTCCTTTCCTGAATTCTTTAAGTTTTTGGTTGTTTATGGTGGGCGTAATTTTAATAAATCTTTCTTTAGGGATAGGGGAATTTGCACAAACAGGATGGGCAGGCTACCCACCATTATCAAGTAAAGAGTACAGTCCTGGTGTTGGTGTTGATTATTGGATATGGAGTATACAAATTTCAGGAATAGGAACTACTTTAACTGGCATAAATTTTTTTACTACAATCTTATACATGAGAGCTCCAGGATTATCAATGATGAAAATGCCAGTATTTACTTGGACCGCATTATGTACAAATACATTAATCATTGCGGCTTTTCCAATTTTAACTGTTACTATTGCATTATTAACGTTAGATCGTTATCTGGGAACCCATTTTTTTACTAACGATTTGGGTGGAAATATGATGATGTATATTAATTTATTTTGGGCTTGGGGGCATCCAGAAGTATATATTTTGGTTTTACCTGTATTTGGTGTTTTTTCAGAAGTTGTTTCTACTTTTTCACAAAAGAAATTATTTGGATATACTTCGTTAGTATGGGCTACTATCGCTATTACTGTATTATCTTTTTGTGTATGGTTACATCATTTTTTTACCATGGGAGCAGGTGCTAATGTTAACGCATTCTTTGGTATTATGACTATGGTAATTGCTATTCCTACTGGTGTGAAGATTTTTAATTGGTTATTTACTATGTATCGGGGAAAAATTATTTTTACTTCTCCGATGTTGTGGACTATTGGATTTATTATTACATTTTCTATAGGAGGAATGACTGGAGTATTATTGGCTGTGCCCGGGGCTGATTTTGTATTACATAATAGTTTATTTTTAATCGCTCATTTTCATAATGTTATTATTGGAGGTGTGTTATTTGGTTGTTTTGCTGGTGCTACTTATTGGTTTCCTAAAGCTTTTGGATATATTTTAAATGAACAATGGGGAAAGAGAGCTTTTTGGTTTTGGATTGTTGGGTTTTATGTAGCATTTATGCCGTTGTATATTTTAGGGTTTATGGGTATGACTCGCCGATTAAGTCAGCATATTGATCCAGTATTTTCATCAATGTTAATAACGGCATCAATAGGTACTATATTAATTGGATTAGGTATTATGTGTCAATGTATCCAAGTAATAGTCAGTATTTTAAATCGGAATAAGTACAAAGATTTAAATGGAAATCCATGGAATGGATCTACTTTAGAGTGGTCTGTCTCTTCTCCTCCACCATTTTATAATTTTGCAATTATTCCTATAATAAATGATGATCGTGATGTTTTTTGGTATGTACAAAATAATAAAAATGTTAGACGTTATTCTAACCAATATAAACCAATACATATGCCTAAAAATACTTATTTTGGAGTTTTGATATCTTTTTTTAGTTTATCATTTGGATTTGGCATGATTTGGTATATATGGTGGTTAGTTATTTTTAGTATGTTTGGAATTATTGCAGCTTGGATTATGAATACATTTAGTGATAATACAGAGTATACTGTCTCAGTAGAGAAAATTAAAGAAATTGAATATATTAATAATGTATAAACACAATAATTTAAATAAAAAAACAATATTTGGTTTTTGGTTGTATATAATGAGTGATTGTATTTTATTTGCAAGCTTGTTTGCAATGTACTTAGTATTATGCAATGGTGCAGAAAATTTTTCTTTGACTAAGGAGATATTTAAGTTACCTCTTATATTTATAGAGACTTGTTGCTTGTTATTAAGCAGTTTTACTTACGGTAAGGTTATGATATATGCAGAAAAATCATATGTGAAGCGAGTAAATATTTGGATGGGGATGACTTTTTTATTAGGTCTATTTTTTATTGGCATAGAAACTTATGAATTTTTTCATTTAATTAAATCAGGATATAGTCCACGTCAAAACGCATTTCTTTCTTCTTTTTTTACTTTAGTAGGAACTCATGGGCTACATGTCATGGCGGGACTTATTTGGATTATAGTAATGATTGTACATATTACATTACAGGGATTAACTAAAATTAACTACATACGCTTGCAATGCTTGAGCTTATTTTGGCATTTTCTTGATATCGTATGGATATGCGTATTTACTGAAGTATATTTGATGGGAGTATTGTAATGTATGAAAAATGGTTATACACATAATTCATATCTAATTGGATTTATATTATCTATAGTTTTGACAATTATTCCGTTTTTTATGGTTACATATAATATAACTAATAAAAAGATATTAATGAATATCATTATATCGTGTGCAGTAATTCAGATTTTTGTTCATTTGATTTTCTTTTTACATTTAGGAAACATATCTCATCAAGTATGGAATTTGATATCTTTAATATTTATGATATTTATTGTTTTTATCCTTGTATTCGGGAGTATATGGATTATGACACATTTGCATCATAATTTGATGATTTGAATTAATCAGACAATTTATTTTATGAATAGATATTATTTACACTTAATAAAACCGGGGATTGTTATAGGAAATTTAATGTCGGCTATAGGGGGATTTTTAATAGCATCACGAGGTCAGATGTATTATTTTTTGTTTATTAAAATGATTATAGGGACATCATTAATTATAGCTGCTAGTTGTGTATTAAATAATATCATTGATCGAGATATTGATTCAGTTATGGAAAGAACTAAAAATAGAGTGTTAGTACAATACAGCAACTTGCTTTTAAATAAAAGCATATTATATGCAGTAATTTTAAGTGTATTTGGATTTTTATGTTTAAGTTATACAAAAAATTTTTTAATAGTATATTTAGCAGCAATAGGTTTATTTACATACGTTGGTATATATAGTTTGTGGATGAAACGTAGGTCTATTTATAGCATAATAGTTGGGAGTATTGCAGGAGCAATGCCGCCAGTGATTGGATATTGTACTGTTACAAATCGGTTTGATATGGGAGCTTTAATATTATTAATGATTTTTAGTTTGTGGCAAATCCCACATTCTTATTCTATTACTATCTTACGATTACATGATTATAAAGTAGCTTTAATCCCGACTTTTCCTATTAAAAAGGGAGTGAAGTTAACTAAGAATCATATGATTGTATATATTATTGGGTTTATTATAGCGACTATATTATTTACTGTAATGGGATATACTAGTTATATATTTTTAATAATAATTAGTATTATGAATTTATGGTGGTTATATATAGGATCATATGGGTACAAAATAATTAATAATGATAGTTTATGGGCAAAGAGAATGTTTCAATTGTCTATTATTATAGTAGTATCTTTAAATCTATTTTTATCTTTGGATTCTATTTTATTTCATATATAAATGATTGATTATTACATATTATATTTTTTATGTTATTAAATTCATATTGCTTAGTAAAAATTAATTAAAGCTATATTTGAGGATATATCTATTAAAAATAGTTTAACATTGTAAATGTTTGTAGATTTTGGGTTAATGTCTATATGTATAGATATTAAAAGAGCTATACTAATTTATATTCAGAATATTTATGTATTTCGTGTTTCAATGACTAATAAAGAATTGCATACTATACTAGGATTGGGGATAATATTTGCGCTTCGTATGTTAGGTGTGTTTATGGTTTTGCCCGTCTTAACGATTCATGTTACTTCTCTTGCAGGAGTAAATGGACATTTGATAGGTATAGCGATTGGAATATATGGTTTAATGCAAATAATATTTCAATTACCATTTGGATTAATGTCTGACAGAATTGGACGGAAGCCTGTTATTGTTGGGGGTTTGATTTTATTTGCTCTTGGTAGCGAGATAGCAGCTGTTACTAATAATATTTGGGGACTTATTGTTGGACGTGCACTGCAGGGGTCAGGAGCTATAAGCAGTTCATTGATAGCATTGTTGTTAGAATCGGTTCGAGAACAACATCATATAAAAGCTATGGCTTCAGTCGGAATAAGTTTTGGTATTACTTTTGCAATTTCTATGATTTGTGGTCCAATTATTACGGATATGTTTGGATTACACGGGTTATTTCATACTATCGCTATATTAGCTATATTAGCTATAGTATTTACTTATGTTGTAATAACACCAATTTCTTTTTATCCTACAAAAAATAATGAAAATTTATTTGTTACGGTTAATAAAATTAAAAAAATATTTGCTCATTCTCAATTAATAAAACTAAATTTTAGCATATTTTGCGTGCATACTATTTTAATACTAAATTTTATCGCCTTGCCTAAAGCGATAATAAACTTAGGATTTCCGCTTGGGGCGCATTGGAAAATTTATACCATTATTATGGTAATGTCTGCTATCACAGTGTGTGTATGCCTTATGTGTTCTGAGGGTAAAAATTATACAAGAAAAATATTAATTATTTGTATGAATATTTTATTTATATCTGAATTAATCATGTTGACGAATATGTGTCATTATCGAATGTTTTTGTGTGGCATGCAGTTATTTTTTATAGCGTTTAATTTAATTGAAGCAATATTGCCTACTTTAATCAATAAAGAATCGCCAAAAAAATATAAAGGAACCACTGTTAGTATTTATTCTATTGGACAGTTTTTAGGTGTAGGATTCGGAGGAATTTTAGGTGGATTTTTATTAGAAATAAAAGGGATATGGTTGGTATTTTTTTTTGCATTAATCGTATCAACGTTGTGTATTATTATGAGCCATATGTTACGATAATTTGTTTTTTTTAACATATAATATTGTAAAATTGCAATTAATATTTTAACAGTATTAAATACTGAAAGAAAAATTTAGTCCTTCTTATATAAAGAAGAACATTAATAAATTAACGCAGTAATGTAGTAGGTCGGTAAATTTTTATATTACGAAATCCTTGTTGATATAGATACAAGGCCTGTAATCGACTCATGATGCCATGATCACAATATAGTGCATATACTTTGTTTGGATCTAATTTAGAAAATTGATCGATTAATTTATAAAAAGGTATCTTTTTTATCTCTATATTAGTTAAATAAAGAGGATTATTTTTTTGTTCAGTTTCTGTACGTATATCTAATATTATATCGTTGCTATTTAATATTTTTTTAGTTTCTATTTCAAATAAATGTTGATTGATCATTTGATCAGGAATATTCTGAACATCTATTATATAAGATTGAGATACTGCACGGTCTAATATAGTAAAATCAAAATTATTTTCTTCAAGTTCAATACGTTTTTTTGTAGTTTTTGCAGCTGATTTCTGAGATATTGTACCACAATATTCTGGAACAGATTTTGAAAATATTTCTGTTCCTATTTTACGAGCTAAATTAATAATTTTTTCTTTGTCATAAGAAATTAAAGGACGAAATATTGTGTGGTTAGATACATTATCAATGAGCGTTAGATTAGTCAAAGTTTGACTAGATACCTGTCCTAGTACTTCTCCTGTTATTAATGCAGTTATTTTCCATCGATCAGCTACTAATGATGCAGAGCGTATCATCATACGTTTTAATACTATTCCTATTTGATTATCTTTTATTTTAGAAATGATTTCTTTAATGACTTCTGAAAAATCAATAGAAATAAATTTTATTTTATGAGAACTACTGAATTTGTTCCATAAATAATATACTATTTTAGATACTTCGATAGTATGTATAGGTGTTCCTAAATTAAAGAAACAATAGTGCACTTTACATCCACGTCGGATCAACATGTAACTAGCAACCGCTGAATCAAATCCTCCTGAAATTAATGAGATAAGTTCTTGTTGTGTACCTATTGGTAATCCTCCTAATCCTTCAAAACGTTCGATAACTATAAAAAGTTTATTATTCTTAATTTCTAAATATACAATTTTTTCAGGTTTTATTAAATTAACTTTAATATTGTTTATGTTTTGACATAGTTTTTTTCCCAAATCATGTTCGATTTCCTGAGAAGTAAAATTATGTGTGCCATGACGTTTAACTCTTACACAAAAATCTTTTCCTGATAATTTAATATCATGGTTCAGGCTAAGTATAACATTCTTATAAATATCCTCTAAGGAAGTGAATACACTCTCTTTAACTAATAAAAAATGATGAATACCAGGAATATTCATTAAAATAGTACATATTTTTTGGTTATTATTAGATCTTATTTCAAGATAATCCCAATGACGTATAATTAATGTTGATTCTTTATTTTTTTTAAAAATAGCCTTAATGTTGACAACTAGAATTTTTATAAAGAATATCCGTACAGAACGACTTTTTATTGTAATTTCTGGTGAAAATTTGATGATTATTTTCATATTAATTTTTTGTAGTATTCTAAAAGATGCATGATAATTAATACTCTATATTTAATCTATTATATTAAATAAATATTAGTTATCTTAATGTAATCTGATTACTTCTTGTATGGACATAATAAGTTTAATGCATTATTTTATAGTTTATTGTAGGATGTATGCAAATGATATTTAAATTTGTTAAAATAACTTGTAATTACGATAACATATTAAATATTATTGTAATATATAATTACATATATGAATGTAATTTAAGTAGGAATATATTAGTTAAAATTTTGGTTTATGATATATTGAAATATTATGCTTATGCTTGATTTTGTTAATGAGTTGCATGATAGCCATAAACAAGTAGATGATGCTATTGAACACTATCTAGTTATGTTTCTTAACCGGGATATATCTTTTCTTGAGCAAGCAATACGTTATAGTGTTTTATTGGGTGGAAAACGGTTACGTCCTTTTTTAGTTTATCAAGCAGGAAAATTATTTGGTATTAAATCGTCAAAGCTTAATGCTCCAGCAGCAGCTATCGAATGTATGCATGCTTATTCTTTAATTCATGATGATCTACCTGTTATGGATAATGATAAATTACGAAGAGGATATCCGACGTGTCATGTTAAATTTGGCGAAGCTATTGCTATTTTAGCAGGTGATGCTCTACATACATTAGCTTTTACTATTCTTTCAGAAGCACATATGCCAACAATTACAGACCAAGATCGTTTAAAAATGATTGCCACATTAGCTTCTGCTAGCGGCGCTAACGGAATGTGTTTGGGCCAGTCTTTAGATTTAATTAATAAAAATAATAAAAATATATCAGCTACACAATTAGAAACTATATACCAATACAAAACGGGGTCGTTAATTCGCGCGGCAGTTCGCATTGGAGCTTTATCAGCAGGCAATAAAAGTCATGATGCATTAGCGCCTTTAGATCATTATGCTACAACTATAGGTTTAGCTTTTCAAATACGAGATGATATTATAGATGCTTCGTTGAATACGCATAATAACAAAAAAAAAGGTCGAGCACAAAGTATACAATCTAAACATGATAACTCAAATACTTATTCAAAAGTACTTGGGTTAAATGCAGCTCGATCTAAAGCTGAAGAATTATATTGTGAATCATTAGCATCTTTAAAATATGTTGCTAAATTAGGTTATAACACTAGTACTTTGTCAGCATTTTCACGTTATATCATTAAACGTAGCGATTAATTTTCTCAAACATAATATATTAAATAAATTTTATATGAACTGCAGCTTAGATAAATACTCTGTGTTAGGTTTAATCAACTCTCCAAAAGAGTTACGACGATTATCTG
Source organism: Candidatus Blochmannia sp. SNP (assembly GCF_036549215.1). Taxonomy (NCBI): domain Bacteria; kingdom Pseudomonadati; phylum Pseudomonadota; class Gammaproteobacteria; order Enterobacterales; family Enterobacteriaceae; genus Candidatus Blochmanniella; species Candidatus Blochmannia sp. SNP. The sequence goes on from NZ_CP144371.1 coordinate 649,688, forward strand.
AAGATAATTTAGTGAAATTATGTAATGAATTACGCCAATTTCTTTTAGCTAGTGTTAGTAGATCTAGTGGACATTTTGCATCTGGATTGGGAACTATAGAACTTACTGTAGCATTACATTATATATATAATACCCCATTTGATTATTTAATTTGGGATGTTGGACATCAAGCATATCCACATAAGATTCTGACAGGTCGTCGTGAGCTTATTTTTAGCATTAGAAATCGAAATGGATTACATCCATTTCCTTGTCGTGATGAAAGCGAATATGATGTGCTATCGGTAGGACATTCTTCTACTTCTATTAGCGCAGGATTAGGATTAGCAATCGCTGCAGAGCGTGAAATGCTAGGACGTCGTACAGTATGTGTTATAGGAGATGGAGCAATAACTGCTGGTATGGCTTTTGAAGCAATGAATCATGCTGGATCTATAAAATCTGATTTGTTAGTCATATTAAATGATAATGAAATGTCTATTTCAAAAAACGTGGGAGCATTGAACAATCATTATGCTCATATTTTTTCAAAAAAAATATATTCTGATTTAAAATCAGGCAATAGTAACATATTCCTTGATGGTTTTATAACTAAAAAATTAATTGAAGATACAGATAATAAAATCAGGAATTTTAGTACGTCGAATTCATTATTTTCACAACTTGGTTTCAATTATATTGGACCTATTAATGGGCATAATGTATTAGAATTAGTACATACTTTAAGAAATATACGTAATATGAAAGGACCTCAATTTCTACATGTTATTACTAAAAAAGGTTTTGGATATAAACCTGCAGAAAAAGATCCTATCAAATGGCACGCAGTGCCAAAGTTTGATCTTAAAATCGGATCATTACCTATAGAAAATACTAAACATATAACTTATTCTGAAATTTTCGGTGATTGGTTATGTCAAGTTGCAGCTCATGATAATAAAGTTATAGGGATTACACCTGCTATGCGAGAAGGTTCTGGAATGAATATGTTTTCTCGGAAATATCCAAAACAGTATTTTGATGTTGCGATTGCTGAGCAGCATGCCGTAACATTTGCTGCTGGTTTAGCTATAGCAGGATATAAACCAGTTGTTGCTATTTATTCAACATTTTTACAACGTGCATATGATCAAGTAATTCACGATGTGGCCATTCAAAACTTACCCGTTTTATTTGCTGTTGACCGAGGAGGTATTGTTGGAGCAGATGGACAAACTCATCAAGGTGCGTTTGATTTATCGTACTTACGTTGTATTCCGAATATGATAATTATGGCTCCAAGTGACGCTTATGAATGCAAACTAATGTTATACACAGGATATCGTTATCAATATGGGCCTAGTGTTGTGCGTTATCCTAAAGGATATGCTGTTCCCGCTAATTCCAATGCGAAAAAATTATATATTCTTCCATTAAGTAAAGGCGTAATACGTCGTCAAGGAAATTATATTGCTATTCTTAATTTTGGAACTTTATTGCGGTCGGCTTATAATGTTGCATGTGAATTGGATGCGACATTAGTAGATATGAGATTTATTAAGCCATTAGATGAAATATTGATAAAAACCCTTGCTAAAAATCATCAATTTCTAATAACTTTAGAAGAAAATACAATAATAGGTGGAGCAGGCAGCGGTGTAAACGAGTTTATTATGCAGAATAAATTATCGATCCCGGTTTTAAATATTGGTTTACCTGATTTTTTTATCCCTCAAGGTTCGCAATCAGAAATTTTATCTGAGCTTGGATTAGATAGTATAGGAATTTATAAAAAAATTATGACATGGATATATTAAATTATTATTGGTTATAATGTGATGTTGATATATTAAATAATAAATTAACATACAAAATTATCGATATTTATTTATTTTATATAAAATATTTTAATTGTATAAATTCATCAGAGATAAAATAATACCAACAGATATGACACTCGCTAATATATCATCAATGATAATTCCGAACCCACCTTTTATTGTATGATCGCACCAGGAAATTGGCCAAGGTTTTGTAATATCTAATATTCTGAATAATAAAAATGCAATAATTATCCATCGCCAACTATCTGTAGGGATTATAGTTAATATAGTCCACATACCAATAAATTCATCCCAAACGATTGATTTATGATCATGAATACCAATTATTTTAGTAGCTTGATTACAAAAAAATATGCCAAATCCTGTTCCTGTAATTAGGAATAAAAAATAAATCTGATATGGAAATAAATGTATCAATATCCACCATATTGGTATTGCCAATAAAGATGCTACGGTCCCTACGGGTATATAATCAATTGTCCCTAATCCGAAACCAGTAGCGAATAAATACCCCATCTTAGATAACTTCATATTACTCTCTTATTGTATGTATAGAAAAGTATAAGTAATAAAATAAATTATTATTTGATTAAAATTTAGTTTTGTATTTTATAAGTACTAATCATATATTGATAATACGATTATTTTTTATTAATACAAATTTGAGCAACTATTTTATCTAATACCCCATTTACAAACCTATGGCTTTTTTCCGCTCCAAAAATTTTTACAAGCTCAATTGCTTCATTAATAGCAACTTTATATGGTATATCATTACATTTTATCAGTTCAAACAATGCAATACGTAACACTACATGTTCAATATATCCTAGTTTTTCTAAGTTTCGGGATAGATGTGGTATCATTAATTTGTCTAGTTCTTCAGCAAAATGTATTACTCCAATATATAATTTATGAAAGTAAGAAATATTGAAATTTTGAATATCTCGTTCTGTTATAATATAGTTTTCTATTTCTTTAGCATTATTTTTAGATAATTGCCAAGAATACAATGCTTGTAATGCGCATTCACGAGCATGTCTTCGGCTAATTGTTTTCACATAATTCCTTCTTTTATAAACTTGTATATCGTCAAAATTATTTTTTAATTATTTGTAATATATTAATCATTTCTAACACGGCTAAAGCAGCTTCTGATCCTTTATTATTATCCTTGATACCTGAACGTTCTATAGCTTGACTAATATTGTCTGTGGTAAGTAATCCAAATCCAATGGGCAGTATATTTTCTATTGAAATATTAGATAAACCAGAGCTGCATTCTCGTGCAATTAATTCAAAATGTACAGTAAGCCCACGAATTACCGTCCCTAGAGCTACTATTCCATCAAATTTGTGGCTAATAACTAATGCCTTTACAATTAATGGCAATTCATAAGTTCCTGGAACCCATACTGTAGTTATGTTTTCATCTTTTATATGCCCGATTCTTTTTAAAATGTCTAAAGCACCTTCAAGTAAATTATTATTAATGAAACGATTAAATCTAACTACAGCGATAGCAATTTTTGCTTTATTTGCCGTAGTACCGCCTTCAATAATATTCATAAAAATCCTTACTATTTATTATTTATTATGTAAATTACATTATTTATATTTGTGCATACACGTATTGTAGCATAACATTAAAATAACTGATAAACACAATATATTATATGTTTTTTGGCGTTAATCTTAAACGAATATCTGGTCCAATATTTTTTATGTCAATTAATTTAAATGTCTTAATATCATTAAGACATTTAATATTTGGCAATAAACATAAAGGTCGTGCATCAGATCCTAAAAATTTTATAGCTTGGTATAAAATAAGTTCATCTATTAATCCGATATCCAATAGTATTCCTGAAAAGGTAGCTCCTGCTTCTACCCAAATATTGTTAATTTCCCGATATGCAAGATACTGCATTAGTTCTATGAGATTTACGCGACGGTGGCCATAGTAATTAATTGATGGTAGTAATAATTGTTCTACTGCTGGAGGCCAATCTTGGTGATCTTTTTTTAAGCGAACAAGTAAAATTTTTCCTTCGTATCGCATAATACGATGTGTTGGAAGTACTCTATTTGCGCTATCAATAATTACTCGTAATGGTTGTCTAATTTTATTATTCGCATAAACACATTTTATTTCATCTGAAAAACATGACCAGCGTACATTCAATTTTGGATTATCTGCTAAAATGGTACTAGCAGTGGACAGAATGACATCACTTTCTGCGCGGAAATGCTGCACATCTTGACGTGCCTGAACAGATGTAATCCATTTACTTTCTCCAGAAGACATAGCTGTTCTGCCATCTAAAGATGCGGCTAATTTTAATTTGATCCATGGTAATCCAGTGCGTATACGTTTGATAAATCCTCGGTTTATTGATTCTGCTTCAGATAACATAAGGCTATTATGTCGTACTTCAATACCTGCTTGTTTTAATAAACGCAATCCTCTGCCTCTAGCATAAAAATGAGGATCTAGCATAGCTACTACAACACGTTTAATTCCTGCGCTAATCAATGCAGAAGTACAAGGGGGGGTACGTCCGTAATGGCTACATGGTTCTAAAGTAATATAAGCGGTTGCTCCTTGTGATAAATTTCCAGCAACACGTAATGCATGTATCTCAGCGTGTGCTTCACCAGCTCGTATATGATATCCTTCTCCTACAATTTTATTATTACGAACAATAACGCACCCTACGTTGGGGTTAGGCATTGTGGTAAAGCGCCCTTTCCATGCCAATTGTAATGCTCGTGTTAAATATGTTTTGTCATGCAGCATGATATGGATCTATTTTAGTATCCTAAGATTGTAAAACTAAATGTAATTTTTTACATAAGCTTGATTTTATCAATAACAATAATTATTTAGCATCCGATGCTATAAGAGCACATTTATTTAATTTTTTGATTATGTTATTATTAATATTTAGTGGTAAATTAAAATTGTAATTGTACATGCATACAATTTATGTGGCACACAGATTATTATAGATATAACTTTTTAAAATATAATTATATACTGATTGTAAGTTATGTTTTAAAAGACGATTGTATATCTAGTTAACGAACTAGATATATAAAATATCAATAGTAAAACATTTTATTTGGTTTAGTTATTTTTTAATAAAATGATTACGAGTAGTACCGAGTTTAAACGCTAACGCTGAAGCAATGTATATAGAAGACATTGTCCCAATAATAGAGCCAAGCAGCAAAGTTGTTACAAATCCGCGTAACATAGTTCCTCCAAAAATTAATAATATAAATAGTACCATAATAGTCGTAACTGAAGTTATAATAGTTCTATTTAGAACCTGACTTAATGATATATTAAAAATATCTATAGATGTTAATGTAGATATTCGACGGAAATTTTCTCTAATTCTATCAAAAATGACAATTTTGTCATTGATAGAGTAACCAATCGTTGACATTAATGCAGCAATAATGGTGGAGTCTATCTTGGTAGCCAGTAAAGATAAAGTACCTGAAACAACTATTATATCATATATTAAAGATACAACAACTCCAGTAGCTAATCTCCATTCAAAACGAAACGTTATATATATTAAGATACATATTAATGCTACTAATAAAGCTATTATTCCTGTATTTATTAATTGGTTACTAACACTTGGGCCAATCCAATTTGTTTGTTTAATAAAAAATTTTTGAGCAATAGCCTTTTCTAAAACATGTAATACATTATTTATAGTGTTTTGGTTAATCTGATTGTTATTTGAATCTAATGGAACTCGTATTCCTATATCTTGAGGGGAACCAAAATGCTGTACTATAGTATTTTTAAATCCTGATTGCACTAAAATATTTTGAATTTTGATGGGATCTATGCTTTTTTCTGAAATAATTTCAACTAATATACCTCCGGTAAAATCTAATCCCCAATTAAAACCACGTACTGCCATAGTACAACATGAAATAAAAAATAAAAATATTGATACAAAAAATATTATGCGCCTCCATGAGAGAAAATTATATATTTTATAATAAGTGTCATTCATTTTAACAGATTAAATTAAAATTATATCAATAATATATTATATATAGTTTTAAAAACTTAATAAAACTAAATAGATAATTTATTAACGTTTTTTTTTCCATAAACTAAATTAACAACAGCACGAGTACCAATGATAGATGTAAACATTGATGTTCCTACCCCAATGATCGTAGTAATAGCAAATCCTTTAATTGGACCTGTTCCAATTAAATATAATATAATAGAGGTAATAATAGTTGTAATATTTGCGTCTACAATGCTAGTAAATGCTTTACGATACCCTGTATATATAGCATATTGTACCGGTTTGCCTTGTTTTAATTCCTCTTTGATTCTTTCATTAATTAATACATTTGCATCTATAGCTACGGATAAAGTCAATATAATCCCTGCTATGCTTGGCATGGTTAATACCATGCCTGGGATTATAGACATTGTACTTATCATAAGTATTAAATTAGCAATAAGTGCAATACTAGCAATTAATCCAAAATAACGATACCACAAAACCATAAAACATATAGATGTTAATATCCCTAAAGTACATGCAGTAAATCCCTGTGTGATATTTTTTTTACCAAGCATAGGCCCAATAATTCGTTCTTCTTCAATATGAACAGGTGTTATTAGAGTTCCCATACGTAATAATAGTGATAGATGGCGTGCTTCATTTAAATTACTAATTCCAACAATACGAAAACTATTACCTAATTGAGATTGAATAGTAGCAATATTGATAATTTTTTCATGTTTGATGAGAAGTGGATGGCCTTTAGAATCTTTTTTTCCACTATCTTTATATTCTACAAATAAAGTAGCTATAGTTTTTCCAATATTGTTTTTAGTAAAGTTTGAAATTATAGTACTGCCTATTTTATCTAAAGTAATATTTACTTGAGGACGGTTATATTCATCTAAACTAGTGTTAGAATTTACAATATAATTCCCAGATAAAATTATTTGTTTGTATAATGGTACTAAATAGCCATTATTAGTCAGTTTTATTTCAGAATCTTCTGGAATTAAATTATTATTTATGTCAAAGTCACTTATTGCTGAATTAACTAGACGAAACTCTAGACTTGCTGTTGTACTAAGTATTTTTTTTACTTTTTTAATATCTTGAATGCCAGGTAATTCTATAATAATACGATCAATTCCGTGACGTTGTACTAATGGTTCGGTAATACCTAATTGGTGTATACGATGATATAGAATAGTAGAATTTTGTTGTACAGCGCGCTCACAAATTTCATGTTTTTTTATTTCAGAAAAAATAATATGTAGTTTGTTGTCTTCTATTCTATGTATTACTAAACCATGATTTATTTTGGATAGCGGTATAATTGATTTGTTTCTATAGTTAGAATTTTTAAAATTAATTTCAATACCATGATTTTTAATTTTATATATTTTTATATAGGGAATTTTTTTTTCAAATAAAGTAGCTTTTACAGTATCGATATATTGTTCTTGTAATTTATTTAGTATAACTTCTGTATTTACATGTATTACAAAATATATTCCCCCACATAAATCCAATCCTAACTTTATAGGTTTAGCTTTTATTACAGATAACCAATATGGTGCTGCTGGAGTAGTACAAAGAAATATTTGATATTTATTTATAAAAATAGTTAATAATTTTTGATAAGCCTTTAATTGATCTTTTTCACAAAAAAATTGTATTAAAATTTTATTTGTTTGTAATGAAATGGATTTATGAGTTATTGTTTCGTTTTCTAGTATTTTTTTAATTTGGGATAATAAGATATTATCAAGTGTTTGATGATTTTCTTCTGTAATATATTGAGTAATATATATTGTAGGATTATCTCCATATAAACTAGGTAATGTATAGATTACACCAGTAGTGAAGACTAGTATAACTATAAGATATTTCCATAAAGAATAATGATTTAACACCAGTTTTTTATCTCAAGATACATAATATTAAGAATTATAATGCTTTCATTGTACCTTTAGGTAAAATGGCAGTAACACAATCGCGTTTAATTAATATTTCGTTACCACTGGTATCATTTTTTTCATTAAGAATAATAAAAATATAGCCTGTTTCTGTAATTCTCACTACACGACCTATTATCCCTCCATTGGTTAGAATCTCATCTCCTTTTGAGATAGAATTTAATAATTCTTTATGAATTTTATTGCGTTTTTGTTGTGGTCTAAAAATCATAAAATAAAAAATACCAGCAAATATTGCTAACATAATTGCTAAAGAATATGGGTTACTCTGGGAATTAGAATTGGTATTTGCCCAAGCAGTGTTAATAAATATATTCATGTATATTTCCTATGATATTAAAATAATTACGTTGTTAGTTTAATTTAAAAATATCGTATTTAATTTGATTTTAAATACGATTAGTGCGCTGATAAAAAATATCAATAAAATTTTGTAATGATTTCATTTTTATGGCTTGGCGTAATTCCTCCATTAAATTTTGGTAATATCGTAAGTTATGAATAGTGTTTAAACGTACACCAAGAATTTCTTTACAGCGATCTAAATGATGCAAGTACGAGCGACTATAATATTGACAAGTATAACAATTACAGTTCTTATCTACCGGAGAAGTATCTTTTTTATATTGTGTATTACGAATTTTAATTATTCCATCAGAAACAAATAAATATCCATTACGAGCATTACGAGTGGGTATAACGCAATCAAACATATCAACGCCCCGACGTACAGCTTCTAGTAAGTCTTCTGGCTTACCAGCACCCATTAAGTAACGTGGTTTATTTTTAGGAATTATTTTACATGTATGAGATAAAATACGATACATTTCTTTTTTTGGCTCACCTACTGATAAACCTCCTATTGCATATCCATCAAAACCGATATTTATTAATTCTTTTGTCGATATATCTCTTAAATGTTCATACATCCCCCCTTGAATAATAGCAAACAACATATTTGAATTATGTAATGTATCAAAACGCAAACGACTGCGTTCAGCCCAGTGTAAAGATAAGTTTACTGATTTTTTTATGTAATCCCAAGTATTAGGATAAGATACACATTCGTCAAATATCATAACTATATCAGATTGTAAATCATGTTGAGTTTCTATAGATTTTTCTGGAGTTAAAAATACAAGATGTCCGTCAATAGGACTTTTAAAGTATACTCCTTCTTTTGTAATCATGCGTATTTTACTTAAACTAAATATTTGAAATCCTCCTGAATCTGTAATTATAGGGCCCATCCAGTTCATAAATTTATGTAAGTTACCATGTAATTTTATAATATTTGAACCGGGACGTAACCATAAATGAAAAGTGTTACTTAAAATAATTTGTGTTCCACTCGCTTTAATTTCTTCCGAAGTTAATGTTTTTATAGACCCACAGGTTCCCACGGGCATAAAGGCAGGTGTATCCACTATCCCTCGGTTACAAATAAGTCTACCAAGTCGAGCGCAGCCATCTGTTTGTAATAATTGAAATGTCATAATTTTTTATCCTAATTAAATAAATATTTATTAATCAAATACAAATATGATGGAAACTGACTATAAATTTATATAAGCTATTATGGATCTGTATATAGATAGATATGTTATATATAACGGATATATTGTATTTATAATTACATATTTATGCTTTACATGAAATAATTCACGGTTTTAGAAAATATATAATGATATTTGTCATTTTTGACATAATTGTTATTAATGTCAATAAACAAAACCGTTTAAATATATCATTAAAATAAAATTAATAATTATATTATATAGCACATATTGATGTGGTATTAGTATTTGATTGCTTCATGTTAGTTAATTTACATCGATTATTATTTGATATACATATTTTTATTTGAATGTAGTGTTTCACCATTGTTTATGAATATTTATATATGTTTATTGCATGAGCATGATTTTATCTTGATAGTTTATATTAATTAATAAAATACGGTGATCTATATAAGGTTATGAAATCATTTTCATATTATTGTATAATTTGGTCAATATAAAATTATTAGAAACATCGCTTGGTTATTGAAATAGTCATCTAAGTTCAATTTATATATCATAATTGTTTGATATATTTTATTTATAATCTGTTTCATTTATGTATTAAGATGGACGAGATGAACATCCAGTTAGCATTATTTAATATTATGCGTATGGTTGTGAATCATTATCATTAATAAATAAATTTTATAAATATTTTACAGAAACTATTAAATATATATTCGCTATTTTAGCGTATATATTCTCATTATTTAATGATGCGATATTATATCAGACATCAATATTATTAATTGAAAGATCATATATAATTAGTCTTGCTACGAAAATATTAATTTTTATATTATATAATCTAATTGGTATTATTTTGATATGATTAAATATTAAATTATTTTAATGCTAATTTTTTAAAATATTTAAAATAATCTAATGCAATTATTAGTTAATTATTTTCGTACTGTGATTGTAATTGATTAAATTTTTATTTAAGTAATAGATATTTAATAGTTTAGTTTATAATTAAATTTAAATAAAAAATTTGAAAGTCTTCGTAATATTTTATAGAGAAATTTGTTTCTAATAAAATATTTTAATACCTTATTATAAAGTAATTTATATATTTTATTTAAATTTATTATGGTTAAATATTAATTTTTTCAGTTAATAATTTAATGTATAAACCATTGATTAAGATAATATACATAGATAGTGTAATATATAAAAAAATCGTTATTTTAATAGCAAAAATATATTTATTTTTAAAATACATAAATAGTAATGATATTTAAATTTATATATTATATTATATATAACAATCCGATAAATAATTTATTTATAAAAAATAATTAAAATTATCAATGATTACATTTTTTAAAAGAATAATAATTTTTTATTTAATAATATTTCCCTTAATATTATTTGCATAAGGATAGGTTAAACGGTAAAATGAAATACTAGTTGTTAGTGTAAGATTAACTTATATTTTTAATATGTTAATATGTTAATATCTTAACAAAAGTTGAGAGGTCAATATGGTATTGGTTAGTCGTTGTGCCCCAGATTTTACTTCTTCTGCAGTATTAGGAAATGGTGAAATTGTAGATAATTTTAATTTATTAGATTATATTGATAAAAAGGAAGCAATAGTATTTTTTTGGCCTATGGATTTTACTTTTGTTTGCCCATCGGAATTGATTGCTTGTGATAAACGTTATGTTGAGTTTCAGAAACGAAATGTAGAAGTGATTGGAGTTTCTATAGATTCAGTTTTTGTACATAGTGCTTGGAGACAAATCCCGGTAAGTCAGGGAGGGATCGGGGCGTTGCAGTATACTATGGTTTCTGATGTAAAACATGAAATTATAAAAAAATACGGTATTGAACATTTAGATAAAGGGGTTGCTTTACGTGCTTCTTTTCTAATAGATAAATTAGGAGTTATACGACATCAGGTGGTGAATGATTTACCATTTGGTAGAAATTTTGATGAGATGATTCGTATGGTAGATGCATTACAGTTCCATGAGATTCATGGTCTTTTATGTCCTGCTCAGTGGAGTAAAAATAAAGAGGGATTAGAAGCATCTCAAAAGGGAGTAATAAATTATCTTACTGGTAATTTCTCTCAATTATAAAATAGAATATTTAACATATATAAATAGATATATATAATATATATGTTAATTTTTTGTACAATTAATTTAATTTATGCCGATATAGCTCATATAATAGGCAGAGCAGCGCATTCGTAATGCGAAGGATATAGGTTCAAATCCTATTATCGGCATAAATTATAATTTGGATTAATCATATACTAACTAGTATGTATGGTACGGGTTTTAAGTTTGGGGAATAATTTATATTAAATATTTTACTTATTATTTCATGTGTATAATGTGATATAAATTATTTTGTATATATCATAAATTCATATTAATTTTTATTTATTTTTTAAGAAATAGATATCATTTCCTTTTCTATGATGAGAATGAGTAGATGAATGATTTTAATGTGAATTTCTTGAATATGATCAAAATAACTTAAGTATGGTACACAAATTTCTATATCTACAGAATTGGATAATTTATTTTCTTTTTTTTCTCCAGTCAAAAAGATTGTTTTCATGTTTCGTTTATGCGCTGCTTCTATAGCATATAAGATATTAGGTGATTCACCAGAAGTAGAGATAGCAAATAGTAAATCTTTTTTATTTCCTATGGACTCAATATAGCGAGAGAATACATATTCATAACCAAAGTCGTTACTGACGCATGATAAATATGATGGATCAGAAATCGCTATAGCTGCGTAGCCTACACGATTATTTCTATAACGTCCGGTTAGTTCTTCTGAAAAGTGCATGGCATTGCAGTGTGAACCACCATTCCCACAGGATAATACTTTTCCTCCTGTTTTGAAAGTGTTAGCAATAAGTTTTGCAGACGATTCTATCGCATGAACATTATGTTTTTCATTAGTGAAAATCTTCATCATTTTTATGGTTTCATTAAATTCGTTGCAAATTAAATCATGATACATAATAACTCCTAGAAAATAATAAGAACATACATGAATAAATATAACGTTATAATTGTGATAAGTTATATTATATCGTATATAACAATCAGATATACGGATTTTTTAACTGTTATTAATAATAAATATATATATATATTTGGGTTGTGTGATTTATCTGAAATATAGTTAAATAACTTATTATTTGTTATATTATTATCGCTGCCTCCATATACAGTTTTTATTTATTTTCTGCATACGATCTAAATATTCTTCATGAGCTAATTTTTCTTGTTCATCAGCATAAATAATTTTTAATGATGTTGTACTAGTTCTAACACATTTTATGTTGTCATTTAATCGTGTTATATTACTAATTTTGTTATTTGACATATTTGTTATTTTCATAAATTCCATTTTTGTTTGTCCTCCGCTCATGGATAAAAATACATTAGCTAAAAGTCGTGCATCAATTAATGCGCTATGTAGGTTTCGTCGTTTATTATTATTAATTAAATAACGTTCGCATAATGCATCTAAATTGTTACGTTGTCCTGGAAATTTTTTTCGGGCTAATTTTAAGCTGTCAATTATAGTACAATAAGATTCTATTTTTTTTTGGTCTTTATTGCATATTTGTAATTCTTGATTAAGAAAACCTAAATCGAATGGAGCATTGTGAATAATTAATTCGCTATCGCGAATAAACATTAGAAATTTATTTACTATTTCTGAAAAAGTTGGTTTATCCTTTAAAAATTGATTGCTAATTCCGTGTATTTGAAAAGCTTCAATATCGACTACACGATTTGGTTTGAGATACACATGAAATGTATTATCAGTTAAATGACGGTTGATTATTTCTACTGCACCGATTTCAATAATTCTATGGCCTTCGTGATGAAGGCCAAATTTATTCATACCAGTGGTTTCAGTATCTAGAACAATTTGTCGTATAATATTAGTGCTCATATCTTTTTATTTGTGTCACACTAGTTTAATTGATAATATATATTATAATATATCTTATATATGTATAAAAAAATAGAAATTTTCACTGATGGATCATGTCTTGGTAACCCAGGCCCGGGTGGTTGTGCAGCTATATTACGATATAAAAAATATAAGAAAGAGTTTAGCATTGGATATCGTTTAACTACTAATAATCGTATGGAATTAATGGCGGCTATTATTGCGTTAGAATCACTTAAAAATCCGTGTCAAATTATTTTAAATACTGATAGTCAATATTTATTGCATGGTATTACTCAATGGATTCATATATGGAAAAAACATCATTGGAAAACCGCTGAAGAAAAATTAGTCAAAAATATTGATTTATGGCAACGTTTAGACATAGCAATACAGCCGCATTCCATTGTCCAATGGAATTGGTTAAAAAGTCATACTGGCCATCCAGATAATGAGCGATGTGACCAATTAGCTCGATTGGCCGCTAAATATCCTCTAAATGAGGATTTTTATCAGTGATAACAATATTATTGTTGCAATTATTTTTATTGAAATAAATATATATTTTGATTTTAAATATACATTGTTTTTGCATGTAAAAATTTTTATACATTATATTTATATATGTTATCTTTATTTTAGCGGCATAATGTATTTAAAAAATCATTATTAAATCTTTTTAGTGTATTAAACTTATATTTGATAAATTTGATCCAAAATACTAAAAATAATAAATTTTACACATCCAAAAAATTAAAAATATTTGTAATTTACTAAATAACTATAATTAATTATGAATATCATTAGAGTCCCAGCATTAAATACTAATTATATTTGGATTCTATATAATTATAGAAATGAATGCATAGTTATTGATCCCGGAGAAGCAATAGAAGTATTAAAAATTTTAAAAAGATTTCAATTTGTGTTACGGGCAATTTTATTAACTCATAATCATGCTGATCATGTTAATGGGGTGAGTACATTAATACAATATTTTCCAAAAACAATTATTTATGGCCCTTTGGAAACTAAAAATAATAATAACATTCATGTTTTAGTATCAGAGGGAGATGATGTTGTATTATTACAGAAAAAATTTAGAGTATTTCATTTTCCTGGGCATACATTAGGACACATAGGGTTTTACAGTGCGCCTTGGTTATTTTGCGGTGATACTGTATTTTCTGCAGGTTGTGGTACATTTTGTGCGGAACTTGCGAAACAGATGTACGAGTCTTTTATAAAAATTCAGCATTTTCCTTGTAATACTTTAATTTTCAGTGGGCATGAATATACATTACTTAATGTTAATTTTGCTATTTTTATGTTACCTCATGATCAGTTTATTATTAATTATCGTAATAAGGTTATCAAATTACGTGAAAAAAATAAATCTACTGTACCAACAACGGTAGGTTTAGAACTGAAAGTTAATCCTTTCTTTCGTTGTAACAATATAGATGTAAAAAGATCACTGAATTTATCGTCTGATATCAAAGAAAAATGGCAGGTTTTTTATGAATTACGCAAAAAAAAAGATTTTTTTAATTTTAAATTCTAGTATTTTACTAATATAAAAAATGAGAATAAAAATATATCGTTATTATGTTGTAGTAACGTCTACATTAGATATAATGAGAACCCATGTTTTATGATAGTTTTATTAATTAATAGATCATATTTTTTAATAAAAACAACTTTACTTTTTATGTTTATAGTATTTAAAAACTATGTTTTTAATAATGTTCAATTAAAAAATAAATTACTTGGCAGCCCCCTACTCTCGCATAGGGAAACCCCACACTACCATTGGTACTACGACATTTCACTTCTGAGTTCGGAATGGGATCAGGTGGTACTATCGCGCTAACGCCGCCAAGTTAGTTTCATAACTATATATTAGATAGAATATATATTCTAATAATTCCATAGAGCATTATACATTATTTTAAAATTTTTATAAAGTAAAATATATTTAAATTCGTAAGATTTATCCTATAAGGGTAAATCTTAATAATAAAGAATTTTCTGCTTGTGTTTTTTTATAAAAAAAATTATATAATTATGTATAAAGAGTAGACCTTAAATGATTTAATATAGGATCAACAGAAGGAAATAAGTTATGCCATAATAAAAATGCATGAGCTGCTTGTTCTACTAACATACCTAATCCATCCGAACAATAGTTTGATCCATGGTTTTTACACCATGTTATGAATGGTGTATCTTTTTTTTGGTAAAACAAATCGTAACATTTAGTTAAAGGAGTAATAATAGAGGGCGGAATGTTTGGAATGGTATTGACCATACTGCTAGTCGTAGCGTTAATAATTAAACTATATTTATTATCGTGGTTGCCTACTAATTCGAATAAAGGCATACATGATACATTTTTATATCCTATCTTATGGCAATAAGATACTAACTTTTGGGCTGTATGGAATGTTCTATTTACTATATGTATGTAACATTCTGTTACCTCAGATAATAATGCAAGAAGAATTCCTTTTGAGGCGCCTCCAGCACCAATTAGTAAAATATTTATTTTCATAGATTTTTCGTGAGGTGTTGTCGCCGTGGTGAGATGATTGTTGTCGTTTATCCAATTAAGACGTTTTAAATCACTAATAAATCCTATGCCATCAGTATTATCTCCTAATAAAATTTCATTTTTTAGTTTTTTAATTGTATTAACTGAACGGGCTAAAACAGCCCGTTCAGTTAATTGATGACATATAAAGTATGCACGTTCTTTAAATGGAGCAGTAATATTTGCACCTAATCCGTCTGATTTAAAAAAATTATATAACAAATTCTCAAAGTTATTTTGTGATACTAATTTTAAGTCATATTCTTTTTTGATTCCGGCTTCATTTGCAAATAATGCGTAAATTTCTGCTGATTTACTATGTCCAATTGGATTACCAAAAACAGCAAAGGCACTCATTTATATATCTCCTCCTCAATAACAGAAATTACCCACGAATTAATTTACCAGTCACAACATCTCTAATTTCTGAAGGATTAGGTCTTCCAAACACGTCTTCATACATGATGGGAATGCCATGTCCGAATTGTTTGTATACCTCTGTAATAGTACGTGCAGGAGGTTGTCCAGATAGATTTGCGCTAGTAGACACCAAAGGTTTCCCAAAAGCTAAACAAAGACGTTGAATTGGTTCAAAATAACTAATTCTTACTGCTAAAGAAGAAAATTGACCTGTTAGCCAAAATGGACTATTCATTTTTGCTGGAAATACCCATGTTACTGGCCTAGGCCAAATAGAAAAAGCTCGAGATCGTTGTTTTTCATTTAAGCAACTATCGTCAATATATTTCAGTAATTGTGCGTAGTTAGCAGCAATTAAAATTAAACCTTTTTTCCATGATCGATTTTTTATTTTTAATAGAGTATGTATTGCATGTTTATTGTCAGGGTCACATCCTAATCCAAACACCGACTCCGTTGGATAAATAATTACCTTTCCTTGATGTAGTTGCACAAGCAAATCTTTTATATTTGATGAAAACAATATTTTTGTCATAAATTATTATTTAATGAAATTGCATATAATATTCCTTGATTTAAATCACTGTTTATAAAGTACTTTTAAAGTTATTTAATCAGTTAATTTTATTAAGTTATATATAATATTATAATGTTTCAAGTTTTACTATCTTAGTATATTATATATCATGTAGATATGATTTAATATCTTTATTATATATTTGTATTTATTACAGTGCACTTAATATATATATATAACTGATCATTTATTAGACTTTAAGTTTTAGAAGTTAAGTATTTTTAAAATTTTATTAAAAAATGAATTTTTCATATATTAAAATGATAAATATAAATATTTTATATTTATTTTTGAATTATATCTATAATTGATCAAATCATATACAATTTACCTAAAATTTAATTTTTTTATTTATGTCGATATTAGAAATATTGCGTTATCCTGATAAACGTCTCAGAAAAATTGCTGATCCTGTTATTACAGTCTCTAATGATACTAGACAAATTGTAAATGATATGTTCGACACGATGTATTTTAATAAAGGTATTGGTTTAGCTGCAACACAAGTTAATATTCAACAACAAATTATTGTTATTGATCTTTGTTTGAAAAATAAGCGACGGATAGTTCTTATCAATCCTAATATTATAAAAAGAACAGGTATTATTAGTATAACTGAAAGTTGTTTGTCTATTCCTCAAATACACGAAATCATCCCGCGTTCAGAAAATGTAACAGTTCGGGCATTGGACCAAAATGGTAATAAATTTGAGATGGAAGCAAATAATTTATTAGCAATTTGTATTCAACATGAAGTAGATCATTTATGTGGTAAGCTTTTTATTGATTATTTATCTCCACTAAAAATTAAAAGAATTCATAAAAAAATAAAAAAATTATCTTAAATATTAGAAAGTATTTATTTTATTTTTTAGTATATTATATATTATGGAACGCATAAAATCATTACGTATTGCTTTTTTTGGAACTACAAATTTTGCAGTATGGCACTTATATACGTTAGTTTATTTTTCTATACATCAAATAATAGCGATTTTTACTCAAGAAATACAAGTATTAAAACGTAGATCTTTTTTATCTTTACATGATATGGCAAAAAAGCACAATATATCATTATTTCAATCCAGTTTTTTATCTATTTCTGAAATTATTCATATTCTTAAAAAACTTAATGTGGATTTAATAGTGGTTGTATCTTATGGATTAATTTTACCTGAAGAAATATTAAATATACCGCGATTAGGGTGTATTAACGTACATGGTTCATTATTACCTCGTTGGCGTGGTCCAGCTCCAATTCAACGTGCGTTGGAATATGGTGATGAGATTACAGGTATAACTATCATACGAATGGATTTGGGTATCGATACTGGTGATATTTTTCACATTATGTCTTGTAATATTTTACCAAAAGATACTAGTTATACTCTTTCTAATAGATTAGCTAAGATGGGATCCTCTATGTTACTACAAGTATTGGATCAGATTATTTTAGGAACATATACGCTAATACCTCAAGATTCGACTTATGCTACATATGCACATAAATTAACTAAACAGGAAGCACGTATTGACTGGAAGTCATCAGCGATTCAATTAGAGCGATGTGTCCGTGCCTTTAATCCATGGCCAATTAGTTATTTTTTAGTAAAAAATTGTCGCATTAGAGTATGGGGCTCTGAAATAGGTAACCGAGATACGGTGGGGTATTGTTATCATTCATCATCATCTATGTTACCCCCTGGCACTATATTATCGATTAATCCATATGGTATTCATGTTGTTACTGGTTCTGGGATATTAACACTTACTATGTTACAAATTTCAGGTAAAAAAAGAGCATTGATACGTGATATTCTCAACGCATATAAAGAGTGGTTTATGCCTAATTCCATACTAGAATAAAACTGACTAATTATATGAATTCATAGTTTTATGATGGGGTGTATTATTTATTTTTAGTTATTGTTTTATATTTTTTGTTATTTTAGATCGTTCTACTAGTTCGATGTATGCCATTGGAGCATTGTCTCCTTTACGTGATCCACATTTTAAAACACGAGTATATCCTCCAGGACGGTTGAAAAAATGTGGGCTAATTTGTGTAAATAATTTTGTAACAATATTATTGTTTCTAATTTTAGAAAAAACTAAACGCCGGTTTGCAACTGTATCTATTTTACTACATGTAATTAACGGTTCAATAATACGACGTAGCGCTTTGGCTTTAGATAAAGTAGTTTTTATAATTTGGTAAGTTACTAATGAAATAACCATGTTTCGAAACATAGCCTTACGGTGAGTACTAG
This sequence comes from Candidatus Blochmannia sp. SNP, assembly GCF_036549215.1. Lineage (NCBI taxonomy): Bacteria > Pseudomonadati > Pseudomonadota > Gammaproteobacteria > Enterobacterales > Enterobacteriaceae > Candidatus Blochmanniella > Candidatus Blochmannia sp. SNP. The sequence continues at coordinate 668,906 of NZ_CP144371.1, forward strand.
TTTTATTTAATTTAGATCCGCTTTTTCGATGATGCATAATACATATTACCTCAATTATATTATAATGATAAATTATCAATATGTTAACCATCTAAAATACTTGTCGGAGGCCAATTTTCCAAACGCATTCCTAAAGATAATCCACGAGAAGCTAATACGTCTTTTATTTCTGTTAACGATTTTTTTCCTAAGTTAGGAGTTTTTAATAACTCCACTTCTGTTCGTTGTACTAAATCACCAATATAATGAATAGATTCTGCTTTTAAACAATTAGCAGAACGTACAGTTAGTTCTAAATCATCAACAAGACGCAATAAAATTGGATCGAATTCTGGTTTTTCTTCTTTATGTTCTGGTTGATGTATATCTCTTAAATCAATAAAAGCTGCAAGTTGTTCAGATAAAATTGTTGCTGCACGCCTAATCGCTTCTTCAGGTTCTATGGTGCCATTAGTTTCCATATCAATAATTAGTTTATCTAAATCTGTACGTTGTTCAACACGAGCAGCTTCTACGTTATAAGAAATTCTTTCTACTGGACTATAACATGCATCTAATAATAATCGACCAATTGGCAAGGTATCTGATTCAGGATTAAATCTAGAAGAAGCTGGAACGTAACCTCGTCCACGTTGTACTTTTATACGCATATTAATAGATGCATTCTTATCGGTTATATGACATATAACATGATTTGGTGCAATAATTTTTACATTATTGGTATCACATGTAATATCATTTGCAACTACAGGACCGATACCAGATTTTTTTAAAGTTAGAGTAATCTGATCTTTTCCTTCAATTCTAATAGCTAATTTCTTTAGGTTAAGCAAAATTTCTAAAATGTCTTCTTGTATACCTTCTTTTGTGGTGTACTCATGTAGTACACCATCAATTTCAACTTCTGTTATCGCATATCCAGGCATCGAGGAAAGTAAAATACGACGTAGGGCATTTCCTAAAGTGTGACCAAACCCTCGTTCCAATGGTTCTAAAGTAACTTTAGCACGAGTTTTAGTAATTTGTTCAATATCTACTAAACGTGGTTTTAAAAATTCTGTCGCAGAGTTCTGCATTACTGCCTCTCTTTTATTATCTCACAAGTTTTGTTTATTTTGAATATAATTCTACAATCAGATGCTCATCGATATTTGCAGATAATTCGTTGCGTTCTGGATAACGTTTAAATATGCCTTGCAATCCAACAGGATCAATTTCAATCCATGCTAATTTTTCTCGTTGCTGCTCAGAAAGTTCTAAAGAAGCACGAATTCTGGATTGATTATGTGATTTTTTACTTATCTTAATAATTGTATTAGGCATAACTTGATATGAAGCTATATTAACAATATGGTCATTAACTATAATGGATTTATGACTTACTAATTGACGAGCTTCAGCACGTGTTGCTCCAAATCCCATACGATATACAATATTATCTAATCTACTTTCTAATAATTTCAGCAAATTTTGACCGGTGTTTCCTTTAATACGCGTAGCTTTTTTATAATAATTAGAGAATTGACGTTCTAAAATACCATATATACGTCTAACTTTTTGTTTTTCTCGTAATTGCATTCCATAATCTGAAAACCGAGATTTACGTACATTATGTTGCCCTGGAGGTTGTTCAGGTTTACATTTGGAATCAATTGGACGAATTCCAGATTTTAACAACAGGTCTGTTCCTTCACGACGACTGAGTTTAAGTTTCGGTCCTAAATATTTTGCCATATACTTGATTTCCTTGAAAATAACATTAGTTTCTGTCTTTTTAGACACGACGTTTTTTGGAAGGCCGGCAACCATTATGAGGGATCGGAGTAACATCAGTAATACTAGTGATATTGAACCCTGATGCATTTAATGCTCGTACTGCAGATTCACGCCCTGGTCCAGGTCCTTTAACCATAACTTCTAAATTTTTTACTCCATATTCTTGAACTATTTCAGCGCATCGTTCTGCTGCTATTTGTGCGGCAAATGGTGTGGATTTGCGAGATCCACGAAAACCAGAACCCCCAGCTGTAGTCCATCCCAAAGTATTACCTTGTTTATCACTAATAGTGATTATAGTATTATTAAAAGATGCATGTATGTGTGCTATGCCATCTAAAATTTGTTTTTTGAGTCGTCTGCGCGCTCGAAGATTGGATGATTTAATCATATGTTTGTATATTTTTTATTAAATTTACTTAAGTTATTTGTTTATTGATTTGCGAGGACCTTTACGGGTTCTTGCGTTTGTTCTAGTTCTTTGACCTCGTACTGGTAGATTACGACGATGCCGTAATCCGCGGTAAGTACCCAGATCTATCAAACGTTTAATGTTTAAAGTTACTTCTCGACGTAAATCTCCTTCTACAATATATTTATCTACTGCATCACGTAATTTATCTATATGGATTTCAGATAATTTACAAAGTTGCAAATGTTCATTTATGCCTATATTTGAACAAATTAATCGAGCACGAGATTTACCAATTCCATAAATGGACATTAAAGCAATAACGGTATGTTTGCGGTCAGGAATATTGACACCTGCTATACGTACCACTATTTATACTCCTAAAGTTGATATTAATAAAAATTATCCTTGTCGTTGTTTATGTTTTGGATCTACACGACATACTACTCGAACAATATTGTGTCTTTTTACAATTTCACAATGACGACACAGCTTTTTTACTGATGCACGCACTTTCATAATTTTTCCTATATTTAAAGTTTAAAAACTTTTTGATTAATGATTAAAATGTTTCAGATTTGCTTTTTTTAGTACAGATTCATACTGACTAGACATCATTAAAGTCTGTATTTGAACCATAAAATCCATAATCACTACAACTACGATAAGTAAAGATGTACCTCCAAAATAAAAAGGGACCTTCATAGCAATTCTCATAAACTCTGGCACTAAACAAATAAATGTAACATATATCGCCCCAATGAAAGTTAAACGAATCATAATTTTATTGATATATTTTGCAGTTTTCTCCCCTGGTCTAATTCCAGGAACAAATGCTCCAGATTTTTTTAAATTTTCGGCCGTTTCACGTGGATTAAATACTAAAGATGTATAAAAAAAACAAAAAAACATAATAGCTGCTGCGTAAAGTAAAATATATAATGGTTGGCCTGGTTGTAGATATAAAGAAATTATAGTTAACCATTGCCAGCTGGTGCTGCTTCCAAACCAAGAAACAACGGTTCCTGGAAATAAAATTACACTGGAAGCAAAAATAGCAGGAATAACGCCAGCCATATTTACTTTAAGCGGTAAGTGTGTGTTTTGAGCAGCATAAATACGACGACCTTGCTGACGTTGAGCATAATGTACTAAAATTCGACGTTGTCCTCTCTCTATAAATACAACGAAAAAAGTAATACTAAATATTAAACAGACAACTAAAATCAATATGAAGAAATGTAATTCATCTTGTCTTACTTGTTCTATAGTATGGCCTATAGCAAGTGGTAATCCAGCGATTATTCCTGAAAAAATAATAACCGAAATTCCGTTTCCTATTCCTTTGTTAGTAATTTGATCACCTAACCACATTAAAAAAACAGTACCACAAACAAGACTGACAATTGCTATGCAATAAAAAGAAAATCCTGGATTAATCACTAATCCAGACACACTAGGCAAACTAGTGACAATACCTACTGATTGTAATATTCCTAGTATTAAAGTACCATAACGAATATATTGGTTAATTAGTTTTCTTCCACTTTCTCCTTCTTTTTTAATTTCTATTAAAGTAGGATGTACCGCAGTTAATAGTTGCACAATAATTGAGGATGAAATATATGGCATAATTCCTAAACTAAAAATAGAAGCACGGCTTAAAGATCCTCCAGAAAACATGTTAAACATTTCAATAATAGTGCCTTGTTGTTGTTCGATAATTTTTGCTAAAACAATTAAATCTACTCCCGGGATTGGAATAAATGATCCTATACGGAAAATAATCAAAGCGGTAATCACAAATATAATTCTTTTTTTTAATTCGTGTAACCCACCTTGTATGCTTTTAAAAGTAGATTTAGGTTGCCATTTTTTAGTAACTATCATCATTAATTTTTTAAATTACCCCTTCTTTATTTGTCCACCTGCAGCTTGAATAGCAATTCTTGCGCCTTTGCTAATGCGTAAGCTACTATGTAGTATGATAGGATATTTAATTTCTCCAGACATTATAATTTTAACAAACTTAATTTTTTTCTTAATAATATTATGTGCTTTTAGAACATTGATATCTATTATTTTGTTAGGAATATAGGATAACTCAGATAATCTGATTTCTTGGGTAACCATAGCTTTACGAGATATGAATCCAAATTTTGGTAACCTACGGTACAAAGGAGTTTGTCCGCCTTCAAACCCAAGACGTATTTTACCTCCAGACCTAGATTTTTGTCCTTTATGCCCACGCCCTCCTGTCTTACCTAATCCAGACCCTATACCTCGGCCTACTCGTTTACTTAAACGTTTAGATCCTTTAGACGGAGAAATAGTATTAAGATACATGATTTATTCCTCCACTTTAATCATGTAAGCAATTAAATTGATCATACCACGGATGGAAGGCGTATCAATCCTTTCAACGGTATTTCTGATATGGGATAATCCTAAGCCACGTAAAGTTGCTTTATGTTTTGGCAGACACCCAATAGAACTTTTAGTTTGGGTTAATTTAATAGTTTTTAACATAATTATAATAACCTAAAATTTCTTTGATCGATTTACCCCTTTTTTCTGCAATCATTTGGGGAGATTTCATTTTTTGTAATGCATTCAGAGTTGCACGAACTATATTAATAGGATTTGTAGATCCATAAGCTTTTGCTAATACATTATGTATTCCAACTACTTCTAAAATAGCACGCATTGTAGTTCCAGCGATAATTCCAGTTCCTTCAGAAGCAGGTTGCATGTAAATATGAGAACCTGTGTATGTTCCTTTGACTACATGTTGTAAAGTACCTTTATATAAAGAGATCATTATCATATTACGGCGAGCTTTTTCCATTGATTTTTGAATGGCCGATGGAACTTCACGAGCTTTACCATAACCAAATCCTACACGACCATTTGTATCTCCTACTACAGTTAGTGCTGTAAAACTAAATACACGACCTCCTTTAACAGTTTTAGAAACTCGGTTTACTGTAATTAATTTTTCTTGCAATTCACCAGGCTGTTTATCGATATATTTCATGTTATTTTCCTTAATTTAAAACTTCAGCCCAGATTGTCTAGCATGATTAGCTAATGTTTGTACTCTACCATGATATTTAAATCCAGAACGATCAAAGGATACGTTTGTAATATTTTTTTTTGTTGCACGTTCTGCAATCATTGTTCCTACTATAGCTGCAGCTTTTTTATTACTAGTTATCTGTATTTGACTTGAAATTAATTTTTCCGTTGTAGAAGCTGTTACTAATACATTTGAGTTATCTTGTGAAATTATTTGCGCATAAATATGCTTACAAGTCCTATGTATCACTAATCTAGTGGCTCCTAATTTATATAATTTCTTTCGTACTTTTGTAGCTCTTTTAATACGAGCATCTTTTTTATTCATATTACATTATTCTCTATATGATTGATAATAATTATCTTTTTTTAGTATCTTTATTATGTATTATTTCATTAATGTAGCGAATACCTTTTCCCTTAAAAGGCTCAGGAGGACGAAGTGATCTTAAATCTGCTGCAATTTGCCCAACAATTTGCTTATTTATCCCTGTTATAATAATTTCGGTTTGGCTTGGACATGTTGCTGTAATTTCTACAGGTAACGTATAATTAATAGGATGAGAGAATCCTATAGTTAGGTTTATTATATTATTTTGAATAGCTACACGATAACCTATCCCTATTAATTGTAATTTTTTAGTGAACCCTGTCGTGACACCAGTAATCATACTATTAATTAATGCGCACGTTGTTCCTATTAAGGCTTTATTTTTATTATTAATATTTTTGGTAGTATATACCGACAGTTTTTTTTCATCATGTAACTGTACATCAATTGATTTATGTAATTCTAAAGTTAACGTACCAAGTGTACCTGTAATATAAATGCAACGATCTTGTAGTTTTATTGTTGTTATATTAGGAATAAGAATTATTGTTTTATATATGTGTGGTCTGGAAATATGTTCAGCATCAGGATACATAACATATAATCTCCCCACCAACATTGAGCTGACGAGCTTTGTTATCTGTAATGATACCTTTAGAAGTAGAAATAATAACAATCCCCATGCCAGACATTACTTGAGGTAATTCTTTTCTCTTTCTATAGATACGTAATCCAGGTCGACTAATACGCTGTATAGTATCTATAACAGGTTTTCTTTTTTGATAATATTTCAGAAATATTTCTAAAATAGGTTTAACATTATTTTTAATGTTATATTGGTTTATAAATCCTTCTTCTGCTAATACATTAGCAATTGCTATCTTGATTGTGGAAGATGGGGTGCAAATTTTTTCTTTTTTAGAAATTTGCCCATTACGTATAGTAGTTAACATTTCCGCAATCGAATCTTGCATACTCATTGTGTAGGACTCCGACAGTAAATAATTGATTACCAACTAGCTTTTCTTAGACCAGGTATTTCTCCGCGCATAGCAGCTTCACGCAACTTAATACGACTCAATCCAAATTTTCTTAAAAAAGCATGAGGACGTCCAGTGTGGCGACAACGATTACGCCGTCTAGATGGGCTAGAATCGCGTGGTAAAGTCTGTAATTTTAAAACAGCGTTCCAACGTTCTTTGTTAGAAACATGTTGATTAATGATAATTTTTTTTAGGGAAATACGTTGCGTATAATATTTATTAACTAATTTTAAACGTTTTATTTCGCGTGCTTTTATGGATTCTTTAGTCATGCTTTAACTCTCCTATTTGAGAGGATAGGATACGATTGTTTTCGAAATGGAAAACGACAAGCGGATAATAAAGCATGTGCTTCATTATCAGAAATAGCATTCGTAGTTATAGTGATATCCATTCCTCGCACATTATCAACAGTATCATAATCAATCTCAGGAAAGATAATTTGCTCACGTATTCCAATGCTGTAATTACCATGGCCATCAAAAGACTTAATAGATAAACCACGAAAATCACGAATACGAGGCATAGCAATGGAAATGAATCTCTCAATAAATTCCCACATGCGCATTCCTCGTAAAGTTACTTTACATCCAATTGGCTGACCTTGCCGAATTTTAAAACTAGAAATAGATTTACGCGCTTTAGTCACAATTGGTTTTTGCCCTGAAATTTTTATTAAATCTTCTATTGCTTTTTCCAAAAAAATTTTATTGGTAATGGATTTTCCTACTCCCATATTAATAGTAATTTTTTTAATTGTAGGGACTTGCATAACAGATCGGTATTGAAATTTTTGCATTAAACTTTGTATTACATTATTTTTATAATAATCATATAAATTAGTCATATATTGTTCCAGCTACTTAACTATATCTCCATTAGACTTAAAAATTCGTATTTTTTTGCCATTTTTTATTTTAAATCCTACACGATCGGCTTTATTTAAAGTAGCATTAAATATTGCAATATTAGACAAATCGACAGATGCTTCTTTTTCAATAATGCCTCCTGGTTGATTTTTGTTTGGGATAGGTTTTTGGTGTTTTTTTACTAAATTTATTCCTGTTACTATAGCCCTACCTTTATCATAAAAAATTTGTTTTACTGTTCCTTTTTTTCCTTTATCTTTTCCACTTAATACAATAACTTCATCATTACATTTAATTTTAGCTGCTGCCATTATAATAATCTCCATCAAAGTACTTCGGGGGCTAAAGAAATAATCTTCATAAATTTTTCGTTACGTAATTCACGAGTTACTGGTCCAAAAATACGAGTGCCTACAGGTTGAGCACTTGTATCATGTAATAATACACAGGCATTATTATCAAATCTAATAACAGATCCATCTGAGCGACGCACACCTTTTTTTGTACGTACTACAACAGCTTTTAATACATCACCTTTTTTTACTTTAGCGCGCGGTATTGCTTCTTTAATAGCAACTTTAATAACGTCACCAATATTAGCATAACGACGACCAGATCCTCCTAACACTTTAATACACATTACGTATCGCGCGCCAGAGTTATCAGCAACATTTAAAATAGTACGTTCTTGAATCACATAAAACTCCATAATAATTATAATAATAATTAATTGATATTTTTAAAATATATATATATCTGAAGACCTATTAGGTTAGTTATATTAAAAATTTATTATTAATTATATATTATATTTTATTTAAAAAAAATCTGATTTTTTGATAATAGAAGTTAGTATCCAAGATTTTGTTTTAGAAATGGGACGACATTCTTTCATTGAAATGATGTCTCCAATATTGGTTTCATTATTAGGGTCGTGTACATGTAATTTAGTGGTGCGTTTAATAAACTTTTCGTATGTTGAATGTTTAATTAAACGTTCAACAGAAACAACAGCAGATTTGTTCATTTTGTTACTAATTACACGACCTATTAGGATACGAATCCTATCAGCCATGATGAAATATCCTCCTTTTTACATTTTTTCATTATTAGATAAGTAATGTTTAATAGATGCTATATTACGGCGCACTTTTTTTAATAAATGCAATTGTTTTAACTGCCCTGCTTTTGCCTGTATACGTAAATTAAAATATTCACGTAATACTTTCATTAGTTCTTCTTTAAATGAATTAATAACGTTCTCTTGCTTTTGATTTAATGATTTTATTATTTTATTCATTATATTCCTATTAAAGTGGTTTTAACTGGTAATTTTGCGGCACCTAACTTAAAAGCATTATATGCTAGTTCTTTTGATACTCCATTTATTTCATATAAAATTTTTCCTGGTTGTATTAATGTCACCCAATATTCTACATTACCTTTTCCTTTTCCCATGCGTACTTCAAGAGGTTTTTTAGTGATAGGTTTGTCTGGGAACACACGAATCCATATTTGTCCTTGACGTTTTATAGCACGACTTATAGCACGTCGTGCAGCTTCAATTTGACAGGATTTTAATCGCCCACGACTAGTAGCTTTTAAAGCAAATTTTCCGAAACTAATACTGTCATTTGTTATTGTTCCTCGATTACGCCCTTTATGCATTTTACGAAATTTTGTGTTTTTTGGTTGCAGCAACATCCTATTACTATCCTTTATGTACGATTTTTATGTTTTTTTTAGTTGATTGATTAATTGATTGATTTGAGTAACCTGTTGTAGTAGCTAATATAGTTCCTAAAATTTCGCCTTTAAACACCCATACTTTAATTCCAATTACCCCATATGTAGTCTGTGCCTCTGCAAGACTATAATCAATGTCAGCACGAAAAGTATGTAGTGGAACACGTCCTTCCCTATACCATTCGGTACGAGCAATTTCAGCGCCGCTTAATCTACCACTTATTTCTACTTTAATTCCTTTTGCCCCTAAACGCATAGCGCTTTGTACAACCCGTTTCATTGCCCGTCTAAATATTATTCTGCGTTCTAATTGAGACGCGATATTATCAGCTAATAGTTTAGCATCTAATTCTGGTTTACGAACTTCAGCAATATTTAGTTGTGTTGGAACGCCAGAAATTTTTGCTATATTTTTACGTAATTTTTCAATATCTTCCCCTTTTTTTCCAATTATGAGTCCAGGCCTAGCTGTATACACAGTCACTCTTATGCTTTTAGCAGGACGCTCAATAATTATACGAGATACTGAAGCTTTTGAGAGTTTTTTTGATAAAAACTGACGCACTGAAAAATCGCTTTCTAAATTATCAGAAAAATCTTTATTATTTGCATACCAAGTAGAATGCCATGTTTTGGTAATCCCCAACCGTATTCCATTCGGATGTACCTTTTGACCCATTTGTAATACTCCATCTGTTTAAATATGTTTTTTAATTAGATACCATTATGGTGAGATGACTTGTTCGTTTCATAATTTTATCTGATCGTCCTTTTGCTCTTGGCATAATTCTTTTAATAGTAGGCCCGTTGTCAACAAAAATTTTAATAATTTTTAAATTATTAAAATTTAAACCATCATTATGTTCTGCGTTAGCAATAGCAGATTCTAAAGTCTTTTTAACTAATTTTGCAGATTTCTTGTTGGTATATTCTAAAATATTAAGTGCCTGAGATACTTTTTTTCCTCGGATCATATTAATTATTAAACGAAGCTTTTGAGCAGAAGAACGAATATAACGGTATCTAGCAATTGTTTGCATACCAGATTATCCCCTATAGTAAATTGTATTTAAAGATTATAATTATTTTTTAATAATGGTTTTTGTTTTTTTATCAACTGAGTGACCACGATATGTACGAGTTGGAGCAAACTCACCTAATTTATGCCCAACCATTTCATCTAAAATAAATATAGGTATATGTTTACGTCCATTGTGTATCGATATAGTTAACCCAATCATTCTTGGAAATATTGTTGATCGCCGCGACCAAGTTCTAATAGGTTTTTTATCACCTATTTCTATTGCTTTTTCTACTTTTTTCAGAAGATGCAAGTCTATAAATGGACCTTTTTTAATAGAACGAGGCATAAATTTTTCCTAAGTCTTTAAATTTTATTTTTTTCGATGAGATAATATCAATCTATTGGTACGTTTATTACTACGTGTTTTTTTTCCTTTGGTTTGTATTCCCCAAGGAGACACGGGATGTTTTCCAAAATTTTTTCCTTCTCCGCCTCCATGAGGGTGATCAATTGGATTCATTGCTGTACCACGTACAGTAGGACGAGTGCCACGCCATCTGTTGGCCCCAGCTTTACCTAACATACGTAACATATGTTCAGAATTACCAACTTCTCCTATAGTTGCTCGGCATTCACAACGAATTTTACGTATTTCGCCAGATCGTAGTCTAAGAATCATGTATTCTCCATCGCGGGCTACAATTTGTATATAGGTTCCTGCAGAACGTGCTAATTGCCCGCCTTTTCCTATTTTCATTTCTACATTATGAATAGAAGATCCAATCGGAATATTGCTCAGAGGTAAAGAATTTCCTGGCTTTATCGGAACGTTTAATCCAGAACTAATAACATCCCCTATTTTTATATTTTTTGGGGCTAAAATATAACGACGTTCTCCATCTTTATATAAAATTAATGCTATATTTGCTGAACGATTGGGATCGTATTCTAAATGTTTTATTATAGCTGGAATCCCATCTTTATTGCGTTTGAAATCAATTATTCGGTAACGTTTTTTATGTCCCCCTCCGATATGGCGTACAGTAATACGACCATAATTATTTCGTCCTCCTGATTTATTAATTTTATTAGATAACAATGAAGAGCAAGGGTCTCCTTTATATAAATTAAAATTAACTAATTTACTAACATGCCTTCTACCTGGGGAGGTTGGGTTGCATTTTACAATAGGCATTTCTTTTAAATTTCCATGTTTATCTATTCTATTGTATCGATAAAATCTATTTTTTGATTTTTTTCTAAAACAACATACGCTTTTTTCCAGCTACTACGGCGACCAACATGATTAGCTGTACCTTTAGATTTTCCTGAGACAACTACAGTGTTTATATTATTTATTTTTACAGAAAACAGTATATTTATAGCATTTTTAATATCTGTTTTAGTTGCGTATTTTGCTACTTTAAAAACAAAAGTATTATATTTTTCTGATTGAATAGATGTTTTTTCAGAAACGTGTGTAGATTTTAATATTTTTAATAAACGTTCTTGATAAATCATATCAATTGTTTCTCAATTTTATTTATAGTAGTATCAGTAATTAAAGTAGTATTAAAATTTATTAAGCTCACTGGGTCTATATGCGTCGCAGTACGTATTTCAATTTTATAAATATTACGTGATGCTAAAAGTAAATTTTTATCTAAAAAATCAGTAAAAATTAATATACTTTTCTTTGGTGCTATTGTTTGTAACTTTTCTAATAATAATTTAGTTTTCGGTTTTTCTATAAACAAATTTCTTATTAAAAATAAACGATCATCACGAACTAATTTAGATAAAATACTTCTTATTGCTCCTCGATACATTTTTTTATTTATTTTTTGATTATATAATTTAGGTTTAGCCGCGAAGGTTACTCCCCCAGAACGCCAAATAGGGCTTTTTATTGATCCAGCGCGTGCTCTGCCGGTTCCTTTTTGACGCCAAGGTTTTTTGTTAGAACCCGCAACTTCTGAGCGTCCCTTTTGAGATCTTGTTCCTTGACGAGAATTAGTCAAGTAAGCAGAAACAACTTGATGTATTAATGCTGGATTAAAAGGACATCCAAAAATTTCATCAGATACAGAAAATTTAGTTGAATCAAATATGTTTATATCTGTTGTAAAGTCCTTAATTTTTAATTCCATTTACATTTTCTCTCTAATATTGTATTTTAATAGATTTTTTAATAGCTAAGTTACCGCCAATTATTCCTGGGACAGCACCTTTAACTAGTAATAAATTTCGTTTCACATCAACGCTTATAATATCTAAATTTTGTACTGTAACTCTGTAGTTTCCTAATTGTCCCGCCATCTTTTTACCTTTAAATACCTTACCAGGAGTTTGATTTTGCCCAATAGACCCAGGAGCTCTGTGTGATAAAGAGTTTCCATGACTTGCATCTTGCATATGAAAATTCCAACGTTTTATTGTGCCTGCAAATCCTTTTCCTTTAGATATGCCTGTGATATCAACTTTTCTAACATCTATAAAGATATGTATAGTAATGATATCTCCTACTGATATTTTTGTTCCGTTCTTGCAGCTAAATTCCCACAAACCACGGCCAGGATCTATTCCTGATTTTAACATATGCCCTATTTCTGGTTTATTAACATGCTTAATATTTTTAATGCCAGTAGTCACTTGTACTGCGCAATATCCATCATTTTTTATATTTTTTATTTGTGTTACACGATTAGGTGCTATTTCAATCATGGTTACTGGAATAGACAAGCCATCTTCATTAAATAGTCGAGTCATACCCAATTTTTTACCAATTAAACCTTTCATTGTTATGGATATAACCTCTTTTTATTTTGAAATTAAATATTTTTATCTATTTTGTGTATACAAAAAACTATATATAATATATTATTCTAACCGAGACTAATTTGAACGTCTACTCCCGCCGCTAAATCTAAACGCATTAAAGCATCTACCGTTTTATCAGTAGGTTCAACAATATCTATTAAACGTTTGTGAGTTCGTATTTCATATTGATCTCTTGCATCTTTATTAACATGTGGAGAAATTAAAACAGTGAACCTTTCTTTTTTAGTGGGTAATGGGATAGGTCCATGTACTTGAGCGCCAGTACGTTTGGCAGTTTCCACGATTTCTACAGTTGATCTATCTATTAGTCGGTGATCGAATGCTTTTAAACGAATGCGTATTCTTTGATTCTGCATATCTAAATATATAGCTCCAAAAATTAATTATTTATGAACGAATTTGTATACAATCCATCCTTTAGTACTTTGTAGTCTTCTAGTTTAGAATTGATGGTTAAAATATTTTTTGTGTCACTACATTTAACTTAAAAAGCGCATTTTAGGCTTAAAATAATATAGTAATTAGTTATGTGTGCTTTGTTTTTTACAAGAGAAGCACTACGTAAACTTAGTGTATCAGTAAGCACGTAAAAAACAAGATTAATTTGGAATAAAAGTTTTTAAAAGCATTTTTAACAATTTTTAAAAATTATATAAATATTTATAAAATATTTTTAAAAAACAAGAAAATTATTGGTTCAATTGGGATTGTATGTAATTATGTATACCAATTTTTTTCATGAGATTTAATTCTGTTTCTAAAAAATCAATATGTTTTTCTTCATCATTGAGAATTTGTATCATTATATCTTTAGAGATGTAATCTTGTACTGAATCAGCATATTTGATACTCTTACGCAAATTGTCAACATTGTGATATTCCATGCTAAGATCAGCATGTAAAATATCTTCAACATTTTTATTAATATTTAAGGAGTCAAATTTTCTTAAGGTAGGCGTGTTTTCTAAGAATAAGATACGTTTTGTATAGAGGTCTGCATGATCTAATTCATCCATACATTCCTGATATTCTATATCATTAAGACGTTTCAATCCCCAATTCTTAAAGATTTTAGCATGCAGAAAATATTGGTTTACAGCCATTAATTCATCGCTTAGTAAGTTATTAAGATGAATAATAAGATGATTATCTCCTTTCATAAATTCTCCTAAATGTTATTTTTAGTTTTGTATGTATATATTTTATAATTAAAATTATTTATTATGTTTAGATCATCTTTTTATTATAAAATTGTTAATATCTTCATAAGAAGAATGCATGTGTAAATGCTGATAAGCAGATTCGAACTGCTGACCTCACCCTTACCAAGGGTGTGCTCTACCTTCTGAGCTATATCAGCATAATTCAGTTATATTATATAAAGTGGACAGTGGGAATTGAACCCACATCATCAACTTGGAAGGTTGAGGTAATAACCATTATACAATGCCCACTATATAATAATAACAATAATAAAAAATCAACGCATGTGATTAAATGATGGGGGAAGGATTTGAACCTTCGAAGTCTACGACGACAGATTTACAGTCTGCTCCCTTTAGCCACTCGGGAACCCCATCATAATTTTGAAGATGCCGGCAAAAGGATTCGAACCTTTGATCTACTGATTACAAATCAGTTGCTCTTCCTATTGAGCTATACCGGCATCATATTAATTATTATTTAAAAAACGAGCATTATTTTGTTCTGATGCACACATATTTAAAAACTTCTATTATACTATTGTATTTAAGATAATTAAAATATTCAAAACATTTTTTAAAAAATAGGTTTTTATTTTAAAGACATAAATTATAATTATAATATTCTAACTATAATATATGATTATAATTAAATCTTCTATTTTGATCAAGGATTAAAATAGAAGATTTAATTATATAAAATATATAGATATTTTATAATGATAGAAACAATATGTTACATGTTTCGTCTGCATCATTTTTAACTTTTAATCGTAAAGAATGGGCATCTTTTCGAGATAATATGCCATTGATATTATCTCGAAAAGAAATTCTAAATTTAAGAGGTATAAATGATAATCTTTCTATAAATGAAGTAGTAGAAATCTATTTACCATTATCTAGATTAATTAATTTATATATTCATTCAAATATAAGACGACAAAATGTTTTGGAGCAGTTTTTAAATACTCAAAATCAACGTATACCATACGTTATTGGTATTGCTGGTAGTGTTTCAGTAGGGAAAAGTACTACAGCCAGAGTATTACAAGCGCTGCTTAGTAGATGGCCCGAACACCGTGTGGTAGAATTAGTAACGACTGATGGATTTTTATATTCTAATAAAATATTAAAAAAACGGCATTTAATGAAAAAAAAAGGTTTTCCACAATCTTATGATATTGCTAGTTTGGTAAATTTTATTTCAAAAATAAAATCTGGAAAGGTACGATCAATGACAATTCCTGTATATTCTCATATAAAATATGACATTATTCCTCATGTTCAACAGATAATTTATAAACCGGATATTCTTATTTTAGAAGGATTAAATGTCTTACAAACTAACTACGATTATAATTATAATTTACCTTGTGTTTTTGTATCTGATTTTGTTGATTTTTCTATTTATGTTGATGCCCCCGAACATTTACTACAAGAATGGTATATTGATAGATTTTTAAAATTTTGTTGCAGTACTTTTTCTCATCCTGATTCTTATTTTTATCGTTATACTCAATTATCTAAAAAAAAAATAATTTCTATAGCTTCAAAATTATGGACTAAAATAAATGGGCTTAATTTACAAAAAAACATTTTACCTACTCGCGAACGAGCAAATTTAATTTTGAACAAAGGTATTAACCATACAGTAGATAATGTTCAGTTAAGAAAATAATAATGATTAAAGAAATAATAATTTTATTTTTTTAATTATTGTTAATAAAAATAGTTTTTATTATGAAAAATTCAGATATATCACCATATATTATAATATGGTCCTATCCTGGCAGGAAACTTTTAATAGAATTTAGATTTTAGGGTAAACAAACAGAAATATTATCTCCTGTATAATATCCTATTAAATCTGATTGATCTACTATTAATGCTCCATGCATGTTGATTCCAAGAGCCGTGCCGTATATTATACGGTTGCCAATTAACAGTGTTACTGGTTTATTATATAAATAATCAAAAATTTTCCAGTAAGACATAAATGGATCAAATCCAAAACGTATAAAATCTTTTAATTTCTTATGTAATGTATTAATAAGCGTTGCTACTAAAATATTTCGATCAATCATAATTCCAATATCTTTTAGAGTAGTCCAATTTTTACCAATTTGTTTATTTAATGTTGTACTCGTGCGTATAGATAAGTTAATACCAATACCTATTATTATATGGGCGATGTTATCAGTTCGTGTTATAATCTCAATTAAAATTCCTGCTAATTTTTTCCCATAAATATATAAATCATTAGGCCATTTAATTTTAATTTGAGATACGCCCAAATTTTTTAATATTCTTGCTACAATAATACTTATCATTATACTAAGTTCAGTGACTATCGGTGGGGTCTTATTTAATGTCCAATAAATGGATAAGCAAATACTTTCTCTAAAAGGTGCAACCCAAATTTTTCCTTGCCTTCCCCTCCCTTGTGTTTGATGTTCTGTAACACAAGCATCACCAGATCTTATATATGGAATATTATCTATTATATATTGGTTTGTTGAATGTACTTCATTTAGAACAATTACTTTACCCTCAAGTAATTGTTCTAAAATCCTAAATTCATTTAAGAAAGGAGAATATGTGATAAATTTATTATTGTCGTTAAATTTTAACAAAATTTTTAAACTTCCAAAAAATAAAATTGGCACTTATATTTTGATATTTATTTAATTTTTTATAACTGAAGATTAATTGATAAATTATATATATGATAAAAATTATAAAAACATATATAATCTTAAGTTTTTAACTAATATAAATACGTTAATCGTTTATTATATAAACAATTTTTTGGGGCTTATTTCTCCATAATTACCAATTAATCTAACTTCAGGTTGTAGATAAACATTAAATTTATCTGCAACCTGATTATATATAAAAAGAGCTAATGCTGCAATTTCGGTTCCAGTAGCTATTTTCCTACGATTAATTAACACTAATGATTGTTTAGAATATATCGCTGCTTCTCCAAACACACAACCTTTTAAGTGGCAACGTTCTATTAGCCATCCTGCTAATAATTTTATTTTTCCATCTTTTTGAGAATAATAAGGCATATTTGGATAAATTTGAAATAAACAACGTGCTATGTTAATATCTACTACTGGATTTTTAAAAAAACTACCAGCATTCCCTACTGACATAGGATCTGGTAATTTTTTACGTCTAATTATATTAATAAAATTAAAAACTTGACGAGGTGTGACGCGATTTTTATTTAAATGAATTAATTCGTGATAATCTAGTACAGGTTTCCATTTTTTATTTAATTTTAATCCTACGGACACAATAGCATATTTTTTTAAACAATTTCTAAAAATACTATCTCTGTATTGAAAATTACATTCGGCATGAAAGAAACGAATTTTTTTTTCGTTATATAAATCTATAACATCTACATACTCACATATTTGAGATAGCTCAACTCCATAAGCGCCAATATTTTGAATGGGGGCAGCTCCTACATATCCTGGAATATATGCTAAATTTTCTAAACCTGGTATATTTTTATTTATGGTATAAGTTACTAATTCATGCCATTTTTCTCCAGCTCCAACATGAATCCTCCATGTCATTTTATTTTCAGTAATGAAAATACCTTTTATCCTGTTTAATAATATTGTTCCAATATAGTTTTCTAAAAATAAGATATTACTACCATCTCCTAAAATGAGAACAGGTTGTCCTTTATTATCAGCTTTTTTCCAAAACTTCAATAAAGCACATTCATTATGCACAGTTACTACATGTTTAGCGCATACGTCAATTGAAAAAGTATTTAATGATTTTAATTGAATATAATTCTTCATATACTTATTTGTATCGAACGTTGTAACATATTAATTCTAATCTTTTTACCATTATAAAAAATGATTTAATATATTTTGATATAAAATGTGATAACACTTCATACTATAAGATATATATATATAAATTAATATGATAATTTCCAAATATGTAATTGATTAGCTATATACAAATAATAACCAAATACTAATAATTAAAGAATAAACTTAAATTTACACTAAGATAATTCATTTTTAATAATTTTATTCGATGATACTTGAGTAGTTGTATATTTTAAATTAATTATAAATTATTGAATAAAAACAATCGCATTGTTTACAACATCTAAGGTAATATTTTTACCCGGTAGTAATTCTCCAGATAAAATTTTTTGAGATAATTCATTTTCAATATGTTGTTGTATAGCGCGCTTTAATGGACGGGCACCATATATTGGATTAAATCCGACTTTCGATAAAAATAACAAGACTTTATTAGTAATATTAGTATTAGGATACCCCTTTTCTTCTAAACGATCACATAAATGTTGTAACTGAATTTTAGCAATTTTGATCAGATGTTCAGCGCTCAGGGGATGAAAGACTACAATTTCGTCTATCCTATTTACAAATTCTGGTCTAAAATTTCGATTAACTATATCTAATATTGTAATTTTCACTTCTTGATAATTTATGGTTCCAAATTGTTTTTGAATTAAATCTGATCCTAAATTAGATGTCATGATGACGACAGTATTACTGAAATTCACTGTTCGTCCATGTCCATCTGTTAATCGTCCGTCATCTAATACTTGTAATAATACATTGAAAATTTCTACATGTGCTTTTTCTATTTCGTCTAATAAAATAATAGAATATGGTCGACGACGTATTGCTTCAGTCAAATATCCCCCTGATTCATACCCAACATAACCAGGAGGAGCGCCTAACAATCTTGATACAGAATGTTTTTCCATAAATTCAGACATATCAATACGAACTATTGCGTTATTAGTATCGAAAAGAAATATAGATAATGCTTTACATAATTCAGTTTTTCCTACTCCAGTAGGTCCTAAAAACATAAATGAACCGATTGGACGTTTAAGATCAGATAATCCAGAACGACTCCGACGAATGGCGTTAGATACTGCTTGTACTGCTTCATGTTGTCCAATAACTAATTGATGTAAAGTATCTTCCATATTTAATAATTTATCTTTTTCACTAGCTAACATCCTAGAAACAGGAATACCAGTCCAGCGGGATAATACTTCAGCAATTTCTATATCAGTAACACAATTTCGTAGAAGACGTATTTTTTTATTATTATATTGTAATATTGTTGATAGTTTGTTTTCTAATTCAGGAATTTTACCATACTGCAGTTCAGACATACGAGCTAAATCACCAATACGACGTGCTTGATCAATGGCAATTTTTGCCTGTTCTAAATCAGATTTAATATTTTGAGCACTAGATAAGTAAATTTTTTCATTTTTCCAGTTTTTTTCAAGAGCAATACAATCTTGTTCTTTTTGCATTAACTCAGTAGTTAATACTTCTAATCGTTTCATACTAGCATTATCTGATTCTTTTTTTAATGCTTGTTGCTCTAATTTTAGCTGTATAATACGTCGTTCTAATCTATCTAATTCTTCTGGTTTAGAATCTATTTGTATACGAATACTAGAAGCCGCTTCGTCAATTAGATCAATGGCTTTATCCGGTAACTGACGATCAGAAATATATCGATATGATAAGTTTGCGGCAGCGACTATTGCTGGATCAGTAATATGAACATTATGATGTAATTCATAACGTTCTTTTAATCCACGAAGAATAGCTATAGTATCTTCAACACTAGGCTCAGCAACAAATATTTTTTGGAAACGCCTTTCCAAAGCCGAATCTTGTTCAATATACTTGTTATACTCATCAAGTGTGGTTGCTCCTACACAATGTAATTCCCCTCTAGCCAATCTTGGTTTAAGCATATTACTTGCATCCATTGCTCCATCAGTTTTACCGGCTCCAACCATAATATGGAGTTCATCAATGAATAAAATAATATTGTCCTTTTCTTTAGATATATCATTTAATACGTTTTTTAAGCGTTCTTCAAATTCTCCTCTATATTTTGATCCTGCTAATAATGCCCCCATATCTAAAGCTAATATACGACTATTTTTTAATCCTTCTGGAACTTCACCATTAATAATACGTTGTGCTAATCCTTCTACAATAGCAGTTTTTCCTACTCCAGGTTTTCCAATCAGAACAGGATTATTTTTAGTACGTCTCTGTAATACTTGAATAGTACGACGAATTTCTTCGTCTCGACCAATAACAGGATCAAGATTACTTTTTTCTGCAAATTTAGTTATATCTACAGTAAATTTTTGTAATGCTTGACGTTGAGATTCTGCTTTTTGATCATTAACTAATCGATCATTACGTATGCAATTTATTGCTTTTTTTATGTTTTCTATAATCACTCCAGATTTTTTTAACAAATCATTTAATATTTCATCAGATTCAATAACTGCTAAAATAAACATTTCTGATGCAATGAAAGTATCATTGTATTTCTGTGCTAATTTATCACATACATTTAATATTTTAATTAAACCACGTGAACATTGAATATCTCCTCCAGTACCTTTTACTTTCGGTAGGTAATTACATGCCTGTTCAACTGATTTAGTTAATTGATAAAGATTAGATCCAGCACGTATCAATAGCTGATATACTGATCCACTTTCTTCTTTTAAAAAAGCAAGCATCACATGAATAGATTCAACAAATTGATTATCTTTTTTAAGCGCTATAGATTGAGCATCAGAAAGCGCTAATTGAAAATGATGAGTAAAATGATCTAACCGCATAACATCCATCGCCCTCTTATAATAAAATACAACACCAAATCATATTCATTTAATTAACATAAACTATGAAAATATGGAGATTAAATACTCAAAATTCAAGCATATAAATTATTAAAAATATGAAATGTGTGTGGCTGTACTCGAGTATATGTATGCAATTTATTATATGTATGACATGTAATTATAATTAATCTAACATAATGATTTTATATGATATAATTTAAATACTTAGATTGTCGTTTGTAATAAAACAAAGTATTTACACAAAGTCTCTTTTGTAAATAAATAGTATTGTTTAACATATTTTTAGTTTTTTCGTAATATATTTATTAATTTTATTATATCTTGGGGTAAAGGTATAACCCATTTCATTTGCATTTTAGTAATAGGATGATACAGTTGAAGCGTAGTTGCATGTAATGCTTGTCGATTAAAAATACGCAGATAATCATTGAGTTCATTAGACGCACCTTTAATAGAATAAGTTAATTTTCCATACTTCTGATCTCCTAATAATGGGTGATTAATATGAGCCATATGTACACGAATTTGGTGAGTCCTTCCAGTTCCAAGGCGTACTCGAATTCTGGTATACATACTAAACGCTTCTATAGTATAGTAATACGTAATAGCTGACTTCCCCATAGGGTTTACCGCCATGCGAGTACGATGAACAGCATGTCTTTTAATTGGTTCATCTATGATTCCTTCATTATGGATAAATCTTCCAAGAACTATAGCTTCATATTCTCTAATAATTTTTTTTTTTTAAATAATTGTAATAAGCGATGATACGCAATAACATTTTTAGCCACAACCATTAAACCAGTAGTATCTTTATCCAAACGTTGAACAATACCTGTTCTAAATACTTTGGTAATAGATGGGTATTTATATAATAAAGCATTCGATATAGTACCTGAATAGTTACCAGCTCCTGGGTGGACTACCATATTCTTCGCTTTATTTATTACTACAATATCATTGTCTTCGTATACAATCTCAAGAGGGATATTTTGAGGAACTATACTGCTATTCTTAATATTAATAATATTTTTTATTTCAATAAATTCACCGCCCATCATTTTTTTTTTAGGAATAATAATTGTTTGATTATTAACATTCACTTTTTTAGAAAGAATCCAACATTTTATTTGAGAACGTGAATGATTTGGTAGTAATTCAGATAGAACACAATCTAATCGTTTTCCAGATTGAGATATCTGTACAACTATAGGTTTTATAGTATAGTATTCAGATGTCATTATATTAATATATGGTTGAATTATTAAATTTAATTAAATTATTGTATGATATTCCGTTAAAAATGAATTCATTATATATGATCTATTAATATTTATATGCAACATGGAGTGTTAATAAAATTTTTATGAAACGTGTTCAGCTTCATATAATAATTATGATCATTATTAGTACTATTATAACTTCCTATACCATTGCTTCTGATCGAACTATGAATTGCTCTGCCTGTAATCTTTATAAACTTGCTCAAGATAAATTATATAACGCTGATTATAAAGGAGCAGTTCAAGATTTAGTAAATTTACAAAATTTAAGATTGTTTGATCCTTGTCCACAACAAATTTATTTGGATTTAATTTATGCTTATTATAAATTGAATGATTTCAAATTAGCAAATGATTATATAAAACGTTTTTTTAAATTGTATCCTAATCATAAACATTTCGATTATGTATTATATATGCATGGCGTAGTCAATATGTGTTTAGATGAAGATAACAAGGCATTAATAAAATATCTAAATATGAATTGGTTTGACCGTAATCCGATGTATGCGTGTACAGCATTCCATAGTTTTATAAAACTTATTCATAAATATCCGAATAGTCAATATTTTGAAGATACCTACAGACGCTTAATTTTTCTAAAAAATAGAATAGCTGAGTATGAACTTGCTATTGTAAAGTTTTATGCTAAAAGAAATGCTTATATATCAGTGATAGCTCGCGTAGAAAAAATGTTATATCGTTTCCCAGATACTCAAGCAACCCGTAAAGCATTGTATTATATGCAACAAGCTTATCAAAATATATACTTGCCAGATCAAGCTGACAAAGTAGCTAAAATTATTGCTGCTAATCCAATACATTGATTCAATATGATTTACGAACAATATTCATTGCATTCTATATATAGAATGCAATGAATATTTAAAATATATATTAATAAAAAGTACTGTATAATATTTATAAATTGGATTTTAATTGTAGAAATATCGTTACAGTGATTGCAATTATTATACAGATATTATCTGTAAACATTAAAATATTACAGTAAATGAGTATTATGATTTATAAATCTATAGTGCATATAGCATTTTTAGGTCCTAAGGGTTCTTATTCGCATATTGCTGCTATGCAATATGCGAATTGTCGTTTTGATCAAGTAATAGAATGTAGTTGTCAAAGATTTAATGATATTTTTACTTTAGTAGAATGTCGTCATGCAGAATATGGCGTAGTTCCTATCGAGAATTCTAATTCTGGATTAATTAATGAAGTATGTGATTTATTACTTCACACTCGATTATTATTAGTAGATGAAATTACTATTCCTATAAACCATTGTATATTAGTTAATAATAAAACTGATATAAATCAAATTCAGATTATATATAGTCATCCTCAACCTGTTCAACAATGCAGTAAATTTTTGAAATATTTTTCGGCATGGAAAATCGTATTCTGTGAAAGCAGCGCAGCTGCTATGGAAACAGTAGCTAAATTAAATCAATCTAATTTAGCAGCTTTAGGAAGTATGCAAGGAGGCGCGTTTTATGGATTACATTCATTATTGGCATATAACTTGTCTAATTATCAGAAAAATACAACTAGATTTATTATTTTAAAAAATAAAAATATTGAAGTTATCAATAATTCTATAGCCATAAAAACTACAATCATTATCTCTATTAATCAGAAATCAGAAAAATTATGTGAAATTTTAAAAATATTACAATTTTATAGTATTAAAACAACTTATTTAAAACCACGGTTTTTATCATATAATAGATCAAACAACATAATTATTATTGAAATTATGGCACATATAAATGATATATATACACAACAAGTTTTGATTGAATTACGAAAAATTTCATCTTCATTAAAAATATTAGGTTGTTATCAATGTACATCAACTACTAATAAAAATTAAAAACAGCAATAAAAAATAAATTTATATACTATTTTATATAGTAAATTCATATATAAATATTTTTTTGAATAACGATAATATACGTGTTATTTTTACGTGAGACTGTATGCAGTTGTAAATGATAGGCAATTATGTGTTATTGTTAACAAACATGGATGTCGAATATAAGAATGTACATATTATTATTATACATATAAAACAATATCTTAAATTTTAAACAATTGATTTTTATATAGTAGATTATTAATCTAGATAAATATAATTTTTAATAAAAATAATTATAAAAATTAGTCAATGTCATTTAGATTATTAACTTTGTGTATTATTTTTGCATGTGATTAATTTGACGTAATATTTTACGACTTTCTATAAAAAAAAGATCAGTATATATACCAAGCCAATTTTGAATTTTTTTAAATTGATCAATGAATTCTTGTTTTTTATTTTGTTCTAGTAATGTTAGAATTCTGCCTAGTCTCCTGTAATAACGTTTGATTAATATTAAATTATTTTCTGAAGTCATTATGATATCTGCATATAATTGTGGATCTTGAGCAAATAACCGTCCTATTGTTATTAATTTTAATCGAAATATTGGAGAAGAAAGAGATAGTATTTTTTTTAAATCAATGTTTTCTTTTAATAAATAATATCCTGCTATAAAAGTAATAAAATGACATAATCCTTGTGTTAGACTCATATATCGGTCATGTTCTATTATATTGCAAAAATATAATTTTGCCCCCCATAATCGTATTTGTTCCAATAACCATTGATATGCTTCTGGATAACGTCCTTCACAGCAAATTACTACTTGTTTCACCATGCTACCGTGATCTGGATTAAACATAGGATGTAATCCCAAAACTGGCCCGCTATGCGCAGCTAATATAGCATTTAAGGATATTTTTTTTATAGATGATAAATCTACTATAATACAGTTATGAGGTAAATATGGTAATTTACAAACAACATTAGCAACCAAATGAATGGGAACACTGATTACCACCATTCCAGCATTTGTTAGCATTGATTCTGCATTAGTCCAATCATTTTTATCTAAAATTTGTACTTTATACCCTGATAAAGTTAGCATTTTATAAAAAAATTGCCCCATTTTGCCATTTCCTCCAATTATAACAATTGGGCCTAAATTCGGACATAATGTTTTAAATCCTTTTTCATTTTCATTGCAATAAGATTCACTTATGACACGACGTAATATATCTTCTATTAAGTCTGGGGAAATACCTAATTTTATTGCTTCTTTCCTTCGACAAGCTACTATTATTTCCTCTCTATCTTGAGCATAAATAAATAATCCATAACGACTTTTTATCTCTCCTACTTTGGAGACTAAAGAAAGTCGTTTAGATAAAAGTTTTAATAAATCTTGATCTACTTTATCAATTTTTTTTCGTAAAATATTCAGTTCCTCTATCATGCCATTTCGGCTCCTGATATACGCTTTATAAGAAATGGTTTTAATTCCTTATATAAATTATATAGTAAGTGTTGAGTTGTTTCCCAGTCTATACAAGCGTCGGTGACTGATACCCCATACTGCACTGTAGAAGATGAAGATGATAAATTTATAGATTGATTCCCAGAGTGAATATAACTTTCAATCATTAAACCGATAATAGAACGGTTTCCATATTTAATTTGATCTGAAATAGATTGTGCTACATTAGTCTGACGACGATAATCTTTATTAGAATTGCCATGGCTGCAATCTATCATTAATGCCAATGGTAATAATCCTTCTGATTCTCTTATTTTTTTTTCACAGCAGATAACATCTGCTGGATGGTAATTAGGATGTTTGCCTCCGCGCAAAATTATATGAGCATTAGGATTGCCTTTTGTATGTAGTAAACATACTTGACCCAATTGATTAATACTAATATAGCAATGAGGCATCATTGCAGCACGTATTGCGTTAATTGCATTAGAAAAATTACCGTTAGTACTATTTTTAAATCCTATAGGAGTGTTCAATCCAGAAGCTATTTCTCGATGTATTTGCGATTCTGTAGTACGTGCTCCGATAGATGACCAACTGAAGAGTTCTCCAATATATTGGGGAATATTTGGATTCAATACTTCAGTAGCAAGTGGTAATCCAATTTTTATTAATTGCACCAGCAGATTTCGAGCGGTTTTTAATCCTAATTCAATATCGTTAGAACCATTCATATACGGATCGTTAATTAGACCTTTCCAGCCGATATTAGTACGAGGTTTTTCTAAATATACTCGCATAACTATATATAGTTGATCCTGTAAATCTATTGATAAAGTTTTTAATTTATTGGCATACTCGAAAGTAGCATTAACATCGTGGATAGAGCAAGGACCACATATTACTAAAAAACGTGGATCACGTCTATGAATAATATTCACAATTATATTTTGAGAATCAACAATGGTCTGTTGCTCTATATGCGTTATAGGAAATTGATTTTTTAATTGTTCAGGAGTAATTATTGGGTACATATTGCAAGTATAGATACTATTACGTTCATTGTTCTGCATATTATTAACCTTAATATAATAAGATGTCATAGTTTACGAATCTATAATACTAAATAATCAATTAAAAGTGATGATATGTAGCTATATTATGATACACATATAAAACTAATGTAAATATAGTTTTATATCATAATCGTTAATAAATTATTATAAATTGATTAATTGAATTTATTTAATTTTTTAATTTATTCGAGGTTCTATTAATAATAAGTTGTTGTTCTATATGATAGATTATTGATGTAATTTAATTAAAATTAAGATTTATATATATAGTACACATTATATTATGTTATTTTTAGTACTGTGTTATATATAATGGGTGATTATTATAATTTAAAGCCTGATCGATAATTAAAGTAAATAATAATTATAAGATATTCAATTTAGTGGTAAATATTAATATATTATGAAATATATTAATATTTAATAAGATGAAAAGTATTTTATGGATTTGTACGTACTTTTACTTTAATACGTGCAGATTTTCCGCTAAGATTACGTAAATAATATAATTTAGCACGGCGAACAAAACCAAATCGGTTAATTTTAATTTCTTTAATAATAGGAGAATGTGTTTGAAAAACGCGTTCTACACCTTCTCCGCTAGAAATTTTTCTTACAGTAAATGAAGAATGTAATCCACGATTTTTAATCGCGATAACGACACCTTCAAAAGTTTGTAAACGTTTTTTATTGTTTTCTATGACCCAGGTCTTAACCTCTATCGTATCACCTGAATGTAAGTGAGGTATATTTTTTTTTATTTGTTTTTGTTCGAAATTATTTATTAATTTATACATTATGTTATTTCCCTAATTCTTTTTCTTTCAATGATAAAAAGTACTCATTTTTAAATTCAGCAAGCAACTCTTTTTCTTTATTAGTTAATTGTATATCATTAAGCAAATCTGGTCTTTTAATCCAAGTACGACCTAAAGCTTGTTTTTGTCTCCAACGAACAATATTGTTATGATTTCCTGATAATAATACTGATGGCACTTTCATTCCTTCAAAAACTTTTGGTCGTGTATAATGTGGACAATCTAATTTTCCTTTAGAAAAAGAATCCGATTCTTTTGAATCTTGATTGCCTAGCACACCAGGAATAACTCTAGACATAGTATCTATTAATACCATTGCGGCTAATTCTCCCCCACTAAGGATATAATCTCCTATAGACCATTCTTCATCAATTTCTGTTTGAATTAATCTTTCATCAATACCTTGATATCTACCACAAACTAAAATTAGTTTTTGATACTCAGATGCGAATTTACGCACGTACTGCTGATTTAGTCTTTTTCCTTGAGGAGAAAGATAAATTATTTTAATATTATTTCCTAATTCATTTTTAGCTTGATTAATTGCATTTTTTAAAGGTTCAATCATCATTAACATACCCGGTCCTCCTCCATAAGGACGGTCATCTACATTGTAGTGTTGATTATGTGTGAATGCGCGCGGGTTCCATAGTGTTATCGAAATAATACCATTTTGAATTGATCGACCTATTATTCCATGGTTAATAATAGGACTAAACATTTCTGGAAATAAAGTAATTATACCAAACCACATATTTTATAAAATTTCAATTTCATGAGTCATTAAAAATTAGGATCCCAATCTACAGTTACAGTGCGTATAACAAGATCAACATTTTTGATAACTTTCTTTATAAGAAAAGGAATAAGACAATTTTTTATTCCAGTAAATTTATTTTGATACATTTTTACCACTAAAACATCATTTGCTGTAGTTTCTATTATACTAATAATATTCCCTAAAAAAATTCCTTTTACTGTAATTACTGTGCAACCTATTAAATCTTTCCAATAATATTCATCAGCATTTAGATGAGGGAATTGTGTTTCATCTATAATCATTTCACAATGATTTAATAATTGAGCAGATTCCCTATTTGATATTTCTCGTATTTTGGCGATATAACGTTTTCCAAGTAATCTCCATTCATCTAAATAAATTGATTTCCATGTAGATTGGATTATGACGTAATACGGATTATAAAAAAATATATTGTCACTTTTTTCAGTAAAAGATTGGATTCGTATCCACCCTAACACACCATATGCGCCTACAATTTTTCCTATTACTATGGGATTAGTAATAGGTGATGTTCCCGTAATTTTTTTTTTCATATTTCACATTGAATGATTATTCATAAATTTTTATTAATTTTAAAACACGTTTAGATGGAGCTGCTCCTTTATGTAACCAATATTTTACTCGTTCTATATTTATATGTAAGTTTTTATTGTTTCCAAATTTAATTGGATTAAAGAATCCGATACGCTCAATAAAGCGACCATCACGTGCGTTTCTACTATCAGTAACAACTACGTGATAAAAAGGAGCTTTCTTATAGCCTCCTCGTGCTAATCTAATTCTTACCATAGATAACATACCTGAATTGAAAATTAAAAGTAATCAGACTTGTGATACATGCATGATATATAATCTATATACTAAGTTAGTATATAAATCATGTTTAACCAATTGTAAATTTAGATGATATTTTGTTTTTTAACGTACGTATTACTCGAAATACTTCATTTTTATTTATTTTTTGTATTGTAATACGTATATAATTAAATTTATTGAGTAATTTATTAACATCTTGTATGTGTACTCCAGATCCATTGGCGATACGTTTTTTTCTAGATCCTTTAATTATATCTGGATTGAAACGTTCTTCAATGGTCATAGAGTTAATTATAGCTTCTATATGTGTAAATGTATTATCATGAGTATATGATTGAATATCATTCAATTTAATTCCTAAATTAGAAGGTAACTTGCTTATTATTTTATTGATTCCTCCCATATTACGTATTTGTTTTATATAACCTAAAAAGTCATATAAATTAAAATCTGTATTATTTTTATCAATATATTTTTTTTCCTTAACCCATTCTACTTTATTTTCAATATCTTCGATTAATGAAAGTATGTCACCCATTCCAAGTATACGACCAGCTATTCTGTATGAATTAAAAGGTTCTAATTCGTCAATTTTTTCTCCTGTTCCTATAAATTTTATAGGTTTTCCAGTAAGATATTTAATAGATAGAGCTACACCTCCACGTGAATCTCCATCTAATTTAGTTAAGATAATTCCAGTTAATGGTAAAGTTTTATTAAATATATTTATGCTATTAATAGCTACTTGTCCAATCATAGAATCTATAACAAATAAAGTTTCTACTGGATTAATAGTATTATGAATCTCAGATAGTTCTGAAAGTAAAGTACAATCTGTATCTAAACAACCAGCAGTATCTATTAGCAGAACATCATAAGATAATGACTTCGACGCGATAATTGCGGTTTTAGCGATATCAATTGGTTTATTGTTAGCATTATAATTTGAAAAAAAATTAATATCTTCAGAAGATACTAATGTTTTTAGTTGTTGTAGACCCGCTGGTCTATATATATCAGTTGATACCACTAATATTTTTTTATTTTTTTTATCTTTTAAATATTTCGCAAGTTTTCCAACAGTAGTAGTTTTACCAGAACCTTGTAAGCCCACTATTAATATTAGTGAGGGTACTTGGGTATGTAAATTTAAATCATGTAGTCCTTCACCCATAATTTTTACTAAAGAGGCGTGCATGATTTTAATTAATTCTTGACCTGGAGTTAAATGTTTATTTATATTCTTTCCAATTATTCCTTCTTTGACTTTATTAATAAAACTGTGTACGACAGATAACGCAACATCGCCTTCTAATAAAGAAACTTTAACTGTATTCAAAGTGTCTTGAATATTTTTTTCTGTTAAGCGTCCAGAACCAACAATATTACGTACTGATTGTGATATTTTTTTGGATAAGTTTTCAAACATTTTTGTTACTCAAATTAAAGTAAATATTATAATAAATTCAACTATAAAATTATAATAAGTAATTATTAAACACAATTATTAATATTTCTATGTTATTTAATAACAACCAAAATCAATAGTATTATTTATTCAATTAGCATTGAACTGTTATTTTTTGATGTGCGCAAAACCAAAGTACTACATAAATACACCCGAGAGGATTCGAACCTCCGATCTCTCGGTTCGTAGCCGAGTGCTCTATCCAATTGAGCTACGGGTGCACACTATTTCCGTTAACAGTGAGGGAGGGATTCGAACCCTCGATACAGCGCTAAAACTATATACTCCCTTAGCAGGGGAGTGCCTTCAGCCTCTCGGCCACCTCACCGAATATCTTTATTTATTTTCTTCATTAATTTTTTATTTTTATAATCAAAAAATTTTCTGTTACATTACGTTGTTTTTACATAATTTACAACTAAATTTTTAATTACAAAATTATTATTTGTACAGAAAATTTATTTGAAAATAATAAATTTAGCATAAAGTTTGTTGTGATTTTTCAGCTTTAATACGTTGATAAATTTCTTCTCGGTGTATAGATATTTCTTTAGGAGCATTTACACCAATACGGACCTGGTTCCCTTTAATACCTAATACAGTTACTGTAATCTCATCTCCGATGATAAGAGTTTCACCAACTCGTCGAGTTAGAATAAGCATCCTTTACTCCTTGAAAAATTCAAATAGCCGTAATTTTGAACGTTTTTACTGTTTTTACAATATTTAACAACATGAAATAAGTATCTTTATGTGATACTTTAATTATGTTATATATTCTTAATACCTTGTTTTAATAATATATAAATAGTTTTGTTTAAAATAATTTAAATATATTACATAATTATTTATAGTATATTATGTAATAAGAAATCTATTTTAGTAGAAATTTTGGATGTATTTATAATATTATTAATGCCGACTTGAGCAAAATGAGGCTTGCCTCCGCCTTTCCCACCAAGGGTATTTATAATTAAATGTACTAAATTTAGAGCATTTATGCGATTATTTTCTATTAAATCTTTAGTTACAGCTATTACTATGTTAATTTTATTATTCTTACTAATATTAATAATAACAATAACTCCTGATTTTAGTTGACGTTTAAGACAATCTATTAAATTAGTCAATGGTTTTAGCATCATATTTTCAACTTGTTTTATTAAAATTTGTACATCTTTAATATAATAAATTTCCTTAATGAAAGATAAACTTTTGTGCATAATTTGTTTGTTTCTTAAATGTTCTATTTCTTTTTCCAATTTTTGACAACGGGACTTGAATTCATGTATTTTACTTAAAATATTTTTGTTATCACTTTGTGTCAATTTAAAAATATTTTGAAGTAATTTTTTATATTGATGTATTACAGATAATGCTGTATTACTAGTTACCGCTTCAATCCGTCTAATACCAGAAGCAATGCTAGATTCTTTAGTAATGACAAATACACCAATTTCTCCAGTATTTTTAGCGTGAGTCCCTCCACACAATTCGGCAGAAAAATTTCCCATTCTTATAACACGCACTATTTTTTCATATTGCTTATTGATCAGCATCACAACTCCGCTATTTTTAGCTATTTCTATTGGTATCATGTCAGCCGCGATAGGAAAATTACTCCAAATTTGTTTATTTACAAGATTTTCTACTGTATTAATTTGTTCCGCTGTCATTGTTTCATGATGACAAAAGTCAAAACGTAAATATTGATCGTTTACTAATGATCCTTTTTGTATTATGTGAGATCCGAGAACTTGATATAATGCGGCGCGTAGTAAATGAGTAGCGGAATGATTGAAAGAAATATATTTCCTTTTATATTGATCTACCTGAGCAATTACTTCTTCTCCTACACTAATAGCGCCACTGTTTACTGTTCCAAAATGGCCTATTGTTTGTCCATATTTTTTAGTATTAGTAACTTGAAATAAACTAGATATAGTTTTCAATTGACCAGAATCTCCAATTTGGCCTCCAGATTCTCCATAAAAAGGAGTATTTTTTAAAATTACTATTCCTTCTTCTTCTGCATAAATTTTATTTACTGGATTATTTACGCGAAATAATGCTATTATTTGACTTCTACAAGTAAGTTCACGATATCCAACAAACGTATTTGATATATTACAGAGTGATATATTTTTGCTAGTTATATAAAATTTATTTGATTCTTTCGCATATTTTTTTTGAATTAACATAGACTGATCAAATTTTACTTGATCTACGTGTATACCGTGTCTTAAACAAATATTTTTTGTTAATTCTAAAGGAAATCCATAAGTATCATGTAAATGGAATGCTATTTCACCATTCAAAATATTGCCTCTTAATAAGGATAATTTTTTTTCCAATAATTTTAAACCTTTTTTTAAAGTATCTTCAAACAATTTTTCTTCACTAAGTAAGATTTTTTCTATAAAGTCTTGTTTTTCACATAATTTATCAGATAAATGTTGCATATATTTAATAAGAGGAGGCACTAATTTATAAAAAAAAATATTCTTTGTACCTAATTTTTTTCCATGAAGCACAGCTCTACGGATAATACGGCGTAATACATAACCACGTCCTTCATTTGAAGGAAGAACTCCGTCTTGAATTAAAAATGAGCATGTACGAATATGATCAGCTATTACATATAAAGATCTGTTAGTATTATCATCACTAACTTTAATAATTTGAGATATAGAAGATATCAATTTTTTAAATACATCAACGGAATAACTACTATGTACTCCCTGTAATATCGCGGCAATACGCTCCAAACCCATTCCGGTATCTACTGATAACATAGGAAGTGATAAAAGATGACTATCCAATTGACGATTAAATTGTATGAATACTAAATTCCAAATTTCAACATATCTTTCTCCAAATTCTTTTAAACTACCAGGGGGGTATCCTTGGAATCGATCTCCATGATCATAAAATATTTCGGAACAAGGCCCACATGGACCAATATTGCCCATTTGCCAAAAATTATCAGAATCGTAAAAATTATCCGTATTATTACCAATTCTAACAACATGTTCGTTGGGTATATCTACTTGTTTTATCCAAATATCATAAGATTCAGAGTCACTAATATGTACTGTTACCCATAATTTATTTTTAGATAAATTAAACCAGTTACTATCAGTTAATAACTCCCAAGCAAATTGGATAGCTTCATATTTAAAATAATCTCCAAAACTGAAATTACCTAACATCTCAAAAAATGTTAAATGTCGTTCAGTATATCCAACATTGTCTAAATCGTTATGTTTTCCTCCAGCACGTACACAACGTTGTGCAGTTGTAACACGTTTAAATAACGGTTTATCAATGCCTAAAAATATATTTTTAAACTGATTCATACCAGAGTTAGTAAATAATAATGTTGGGTCATTATTAGGAATTAAAGTACTACTAGCAACAATTTCATGTCCCTTTTTTTTAAAAAAATTAAGAAATTCCTGACGAATATCATCAATATTTTTATGCATATAGATTCCATCACGAAATGAAAATTCCATATATTTGATTTATATAATTAAATATTATAAACAATTTTAAAAAAGATAGAAATCAAAATTGCAGAATATTATTTATTTTTGAATATATATAAATACAGTTAAATATTATTCATAGAAAAATTTATTAAGTATTTTTAATGAGCGATAATGTATTATTTACAGATATATCTTGAAAATAAAAAATATGAAATACAGATATATATATTATATTCCATTTCCAATAGAGCAGCTATTTAAGTAGCTCATAAAATTTTATTTAAAAATAATTTATAAGATATATTTAAAATGCGCTAATTGATATAATCTCTTATTTATGTTCAGTATATAAATACATTATTGTTTAACATATATTTACTGATAAATATAAAGAATTTAATAAATTTAGAATCGTATATTTATTAGACACAATCTGTGACTTCCAATATCAATAATCAAATAATTAAATCCTTAATTATTTCTACAACCTAGTAGAATTAAAAAATTAAATTTTTTACAACAATACTGTATCATACATTGAAATGTGTATATAGCATCATTTATACTATGTAATGAATGCAATTATATTGAAACTAATTATTTATTTTTATTAAAATAAAAGTTAATATAATTGTAATTTTCAATTCATTATAATGCATTTTTTATTTAAAAAATATAAGGAATCTAATATTCAAATCAGAATATGCGATTAATATTTTATTAAAATAATATATATGTATATATAATGCTATATTTTATATTTAATGTATTAAATAGTTATATTTGATTAATATTATTTTAAGTTTAATTTAAATATTAGGTATATATATTCGTGCAATTAATAATTTTAATCAATTATTAAAATTAAAACATTAGAATATAATTAAACTAATTCAAAAGATAAAATAATTATTATTTTTATAAATATACGTTTTTATATATTTGTTGTTAAAATGTTCATATTTAATTAGAATTAGATTATCTATTGTTTCAGATAATACAAAGGATCTACTGATTTTCCTTTATATCTGATTTCAAAATGCAATTTTACTTCGTTAGTGCCACTATAGCCCATAGTAGCTATCTTATCTCCCATTTTAACTTTTTGTTGTTCTGTTACTAATATTGTATCATTATGTGCATAAGCGCTAAGATAATTATTATCATGTTTAATAATAATTAAATTACCATATCCTTTCAATGTATTACCAACGTATATTACCTTTCCATTAGCAGTAGCTAATATAGGTTGACCTAAAATTCCAGATATATCAATTCCTTTATTACCTCCTTCAGAATTAGAAAAAGTGTTGATTACGATTCCATTTGTCGGCCAATACCAATTTTTAACTACTACTAATTCTGATTTTTTTAAGCAAGAGGTCATATTATGAGATATATCCTCTATGTTAGAAGAATTATATTTGTTCGTCCGTAAAAATAATAATTGGGTTTTGATAAAAAATAATATTTTTTTTAAAGTATTGTCACTATGATTAAAATCTCCAAAAAATTTTTTTGATGATTTTTTAAAAGATGATAACGCTGTGTTATGGGATAATCTTATTACTTGACCTACTCTTAATTGATTTATATCTTTAATATTATTTATTTTTGATAGATTTGAGCAATTGATTCCTGTAATCCAAGCAATATAAAATAAAGTATCGCCAGATTTTACCGTATATGTAGACTTATGATAAGAACCATAATTTATATTATTATATTTACGAGCCTTAGTAATAGATATTTTCTGTTGATGCCATAAATTTTTTTCTTTACCTTGGGATGAAAAAATATTATCATTAAGGTTCGTAGAGCGTAACGTGCATTCACTATGGTATCTACTGTAGAGATTGTTGTTATTCGAGCATCCTCCCAGAAACATGAAAATTATTATTATTATATAAATTATTAATATATTGTTGTCTAGCATAGTAACTATACTGAACTCCTTCGGTGTCTGCTTATTTTCTGTTGATAATTTACTGATTTAAATAGATTATAAGTGGAATATATATATTTAATATTAATATTAAATTTTAAATAATACATATTTTTTAATATCAAAAATAATTTATAGACTTAGCACAAATATGTGTATTTATTATGTATCAAATATAAAATTATTGATTCTCTAATAAATTGATGAATTGACAGATACTATTATTGTTATTTTATAAATTTATGTTATTAATTTGATTTAAATTAATAGTAACTATTAATTATATTAACGTATTTATTTATATAAAATATATAGCTCATATAAATATACATTTTAACCATGTATAAAAATATATCTATTATCATAATAATAATAATAATAGATATTAACGTGTCAATAATGTTACTGCTACACACGCGATGCCTTTAGAGCACCCAATATAACCCAATGTATCAGTAGTAGTAGCTTTTATGTTAATGTTAGTGACTGGACAATTTAGATCTTTAGAAACATGATAACGCATTTGATAAATATACGTATTTATCCTTGGAATTTGCAAGATTACAGTGATATCTACATTTTCCAATAAATACCCTTGTGTGATAATTTTTTTCCAAGAGATTCGTAACAATTTTCGGCTATCTATATTATTATATTCAGAATCAGTATCTGGAAACATTGATCCAATATCTCCATAACAAGCAGCTCCTAACAAAGAATCGATTAATGCATGTATTAATACATCACCATCAGAATGTGCTGCTATTTTTTGTGTGCAAGGAATATTTACCCCTCCAATAATGAGCGGACGACATCCTCCAAATCGATGTACATCAAACCCATAACCAATACGCAACATATTTTATAAATCCTGTTAAATTTTCTTATTTAATTCAGATAGATAAAACCTAGCTAATTTTAAATCATTTTGATAAGTAACTTTGATATTGTCTGAACGACCTTGTATCAAAATAGATGTGTATCCGCAATATTCTACAGCTGATGCTTCATCAGTAATGGTAACTCTATTTTTTAAAGCTTCTTTAAGGCAACTTTTTAAAAGATTACAATTAAATAACTGTGGAGTTAAAGCATGCCACAGATTATTGCGATCTAGAGTATATTTTACAAAATTAGTGCCACAATAGGTTTGTTTAATAGTATTACAGATTGGTATTGCTAAAATTCCACCTACTTGAGAAAATTTTGTAATTTCAAATAACCGGAACAGATCTTCAGGATGTAAGCAAGGCCGTACTGCATCATGTACGATCACCCAAATTGACTTTTTTACATGTTGCAAGCCAGCCATTACTGAATCGGCTCTAGTTTTTCCTCCAATAACTACACTGATCCTAGGATCACAGGCAATAGATAATTTTTTAAACCAACGATCTTGAGCGTTAATTACTACTATGCAACGACGAATACACGATTGACATAATAAGGCGCTAATTGAATGCTCAAGTAAAGTTTTGTCGCCTATTGTACAATATTGTTTCGGCAGTATACTATTCATACGTTCCCCAGTACCTGCCGCTGGAAGAATAGCTGTAATATCCGGAAAACTCTTTTTAACACGTTCAATAAAGCATGTCATATACACCAATTTCGTTAAACTATTATCAATGTTTATTGAAATTAATATTGTTGTGATTCAAATTTTATTTGATAAAAAGTTTCGTCAATTTTAATCATACCAAGATTATATCTTGATCGCTCTTCAACAGCTTCATATCCATGAAGTAAGTCATAAATTTCATATAATAATTGATTATTTCGAAGTTTCATTTGGGCAATATCATTAATGTTTTCATATAGTTTAGTTGTATTATGAATATTGACTAAATCATAGATGCCATTTTTACCTAACCAAAGCGAATATTGTAGCCAAGCGAGCAATGTTAATAATAGACAACTCAATTTATTCATGTTTATGCTACCTACCAATTGATTATATTTCAGTATCAGTATCGATTGGATTTATCATATAAGTAATTTGTTATCTTTGATAACAAATAAAAACTTCTAAAGTAAGTAGGTAATTATAATTTTTGTTAAATGCGTAATATACAGTCGTTCACACCACACATGATACACATTAAAATAAACTAATTCAAAAATTATTGTAAATTATTTGTATTTATTATAAAAATATTTTTGGAAAAATTATTTTTATTTAATTAGGAAAATAATTCTTATTAAAACAAATAATATTCTTTGATATACATCATTTTATTTATTATAGAAATTTAATTATTATAAAATTATTAAGTATATGAATTTGTTCTGTATCATTTAAGATAATGATTTATTTTGAATAAAGATTCAAGGAACGATGATTGCAATATTTGGCTAACTAATTCTATTATCGATTTTTGTCCATTTAAATATATATGTGGTTTTTTTGGTTTTTCATACGGAGAGTTTACGCCAGTGAAATTTTCTATTTCACCAGATCTAGCTTTTTTATATAAACCTTTTGAATCACGTTTTTCGCAAATATGCAGAGGAGTATCAACAAATATCTCAACAAAATGATTAATAGGGAACATATTACGTATCATTTGACGATCATAATGATAAGGAGAAATAAAACTGGCTAATACTACTATTCCAGCATCAACCATTAATCGCGCCGTTTCTCCTACTCGACGTATATTTTCATGTCGGTCACGATCACTGAATCCTAAATCACGACACAGTCCGTGTCGTGTATTATCCCCATCTAATATATATGTACTAATATTTCTATTATGTAATTCTTTTTCTAAAACATTAGCTAAAATTGATTTACCAGATCCTGATAATCCTGTAAACCATAATAATATAGCACGATGTTTATGTAAAAATTCACGATCTTGTTGTTTTATACAAAACGTGTTCCAAAAAATATTTCTATTAGAAAAATAATCGATATTTTTATTAGTCATAATATAAGTATATTCATGGTAAATCTTTAATATTCCAATGAGGAAAATGCAGACGAATAAATGCATGTAATGCTAATTCAAATTCGCTATAATTATTTTTATCTTCAGACTTATTATATTTTATAGGGACTCGGACCATGCCGGCTCCTACGGTTTCATTGGTCAATAAATCAATAAATATCATGCTTCCAGTTGTTGGATAATAAGAATACTGATCTAATAATAATGGTTCATCAAATGATAATTTGACCAATCCAATACCATTGAGTGGTATTGATTTCGTTTCTTGGAATTGTAAAGTATCTATATCTACTTGATATTCTATATTACTTATTTGTGCTTTTACAATTTTAGTAGCAGTTTTGATATTGAAATATTGGTTTTCTTGTAATTCTTCCTTTTTCATCCATACTACATCTACTAATGCATACCATACAGGGGTAATGGTTGTATGAGCATCTATTATTATATCTCCTCTGCTAATATCAAGATCATCTTCTAAAGTTATTGTAACCGCTTCTCCAGTTTGAGCATATTTTTGATCTTTATTAAAAGTAATAATGCGTTTAATACTAGAAGTAGTATTTGATGGAAAAATATTAACATGTTGTCCAGTATGGACATTACCAGAAGCAATAGTGCCAGAGTAACCCCTAAAATCTGAATTATGACGATTTACATATTGTATTGGGAAACGTAATTCTTGGTTTTCAAAGCAGGAGGAACGATTAATATTAATATCTTCTAATATCTCCAATAAAGTAGAGCCTTTATACCACTTCATGTTTGTTGATAATGTTGTAATATTATCTCCATCTAAAGCAGATATTGGAATAAATTTGGTAGTTATATCAGTAGATAATTGTTTAGAAAATTCTAAATATTCTTTACTAATTTTTTGAAATATCTCTTGATTGTAATCTATTAAATCCATTTTATTAATTGCTACTATTATATATCGGATACCTAAAAGTACAGTTATAAACCAATGCCTTTTAGTTTGTCCTTGTATTCCTTTACGTGCATCAACTAATAAAATAGCCAATTCACTAGTAGAAGCTCCAGTAACCATATTTTTTGTATATTCTGCATGTCCTGGAGTGTCAGCGATTATAAATTTACGTTTTTTAGTAAAAAAATAACGATAAGCAACATCTATAGTGATACCTTGTGCACGTTCTGATTGTAATCCATCTATTAACAACGCTAAATCCAATTTATTTTTCTGAGTACCAATTTTTTTGCTATCCATATGCAGAATAGATAGTTGATCATCATAAATTTGATATGAGTCATATAACAATCGTCCTATCAAAGTACTTTTCCCATCATCTACGTTGCCGCATGTGAGAAAGCGCAACAACATTTTATATTGTTGCGCATATAAATAATTTTCAATTCCTCCATAATTAATAATTTCTTGTTCTATGGTGTTAATCATAATGGTTCCTTAGAAATAACCTTGACGTTTTTTAATTTCCATAGATCCAGATTGATCAAAATCAATGATTCGTCCTTGCCGCTCACTGTTTTTAGATATTAACATTTCTTCAATTATCTTAGGTAACGTTTCTGCTTTAGATTCTATTGCTCCAGTTAATGGCCAACACCCCAATGTACGAAATCGTACCATGCGTTCTTCTATAATTTCTCCAGGCTTAAGATTAATACGTTCGTCATTTACCATAATTAAATTTCCATCTCTACATATTACAGGACGATTTTTAGCGAAATATAATGGTACGATTTCAATCTTTTCTAAAAAAATATATTGCCAAATATCTAATTCTGTCCAATTAGACAAAGGAAACGCACGAATACTTTCTCCTTTATTAATTTTCCCATTATAGTTATACCATAGTTCTGGACGTTGATTTCTAGGATTCCAGCAATGAAATTTATCCCGAAACGAATAAATCCGTTCTTTAGATCTAATCCTTTCTTCATCACGACGTGCACCGCCAAAAGCTGCGTCAAATCCATATTTATTTAATGCTTGTTTAAGTCCTTCTGTTTTCATAATATCTGTATATTTAGCACTGCCATGAATAAATGGATTTATCCCCATAGATATACCTTTTAAATTTTTATGAACTAACAATTCAAATCCATAAGATTTAACAGTATTATCGCGAAATATATACATTTCATGAAATTTCCAACCAGTGTCTATATGTAATAAGGGAAAAGGTAACATACCAGGATAGAATGCTTTTCTTGCTAAATGTAACATTACTGAAGAATCTTTTCCGATGGAATACAACATGACTGGTTTATGGAATTCAGCTACTACCTCACGAATAATATAGATACTTTCTGACTCTAATTTATTTAAATAAGTAATATATTTTCTGTTTTGTATCATAATTACTCTTTTAATTTACATCAAGTTAATAATTGAATTAATCGGATAGAAATGCAGTGTATTTTTTCCAAACCAATCTATTTTACTATGCAATGATACAACATTTCCAATAACCAACAAAGCAGGCTGATCAGCCATTTTTGCTAATTTTTCTAATTCAATCAAGGTACCAATTAAAATTTTTTGATCTCTATATGTTCCTCGACTAATTATAGCTACTGGAGTATATATATTTCGTCCATGAATGATTAAATTACTGCTAATATTTATAGCATTCAATTTACCCATATAAATGACTAATGTCTGTTTATTATTTGATAAAGTATTCCAATTAAATTGATTATTGTCATTTATATTATGACCTGTAATAAAAATGACACTATGAGCATATTTTCTATGAGTTAACGGAATTCCAGCATAAGCTGGAACACCAATACCTGCTGTGATGCCAGGGACTATTTGAAAAGGAATACCCGCTTTTGATACTGTTTGTAATTCTTCTCCTCCCCGACCAAAAATAAATGGATCCCCTCCTTTCAGCCTAACAACTTTATTTCCTTGTTGTGCTAATTGCACCATAAATCGATTAAGTTTATTTTGAGAAATTGAATGATCTCCAGCACGTTTCCCAACATAAATCTTATCAGCATCTCGACGAATTAAATCTAATACATCTGAGCTTACTAAGTGATCATATAGTACTACATCCGCCTGCTGCATTACTTGCAACCCTCTAATAGTTAACAATCCTACATCTCCAGGCCCTGCGCCTACTAATGTTACACTACCTTTATTATTATTATTATTACCAGTATTTTTAAGAGCAAATTTAAAAGCTTTATTAGCTTCTTCGAAATGATTTTTTTCAACTAAATCAGCAATGTGACCATTATAAAATATTTTTTCCCAGAATCGGCGCCTACATACTGTATCGACAATATGTTGTTTTACTTGATTACGCCATGCTCCAGCTAATTTTGCTATAAATCCAAGAGATTTTGGTAATAATGCTTCAAGTTTTTCACGTAAAATACGTACTAATATGGGCGCTTTTCCACAAGAAGAAATTCCTATTAAAATAGGATCTCGATCGATAATAGCAGGGAAAATGCATGAACATTTATTCTTATCGTCCACAGTATTTATTAATATATGTCGTTCCTCAGCATTTTGGTATATTAGAGTATTTAATTTAGCGTCATTGGTTGCCACAATTATTAAAATTACTTTATTTAACATTGTAGGATTAAAATTTTTGCTGATCCAATTGATATTTTGTGTAAATAAAATTTTTTTTAACTCCGGACAAAGAGTTGGTGCTATTATTGTAATAATAGCACCAACTCTTTGTAGTATTTGTATTTTTCGTGCAGCAACACTACCCCCTCCAACAACTAAAACTGGCCTATTTTTGAGATTAATAAATAATGGTAAATATTCCACAGAATTATACTTATACTCAGATATAACAAATTATTAATAAATTCTTAATATTACGTATTTTATTATATTAAAAAATTAATAGAAATTATAAGTATTTGTATATAAAAACATTTTTTATATATAATGTTCTCCATTTTTAGAGTTAATCTTTGATATTTATAAATAATACGTACCTAATATAGTTTAATAGGTAATAAAATATATGTATTCATTATTTTATAAATAACTATTGTTAGTAACAATATATTTTTATTAAAATGCTTACTATACGATTACAATTGAAGTATATCATATAAATTATTTATATAAAAAGAAATTTCAATCAATAATATGTAAACCACATTCACGCTGTAATCCAAAAAATCGTGTCTCTTCTTCTTTCATACCAGGTTTCCATTTTATGCTAGTGTGCACATCTCCTATTGATACATATCCTTGTTTCCATAATGGATGATATTCCAAAGAATGGGTTTTCATATATCTATAAATCTGAGAAGTATCCCAGTCAATGATGGGTAAAAATTTAAAAATTCCATTTTGAACAGTGATGATTGGCAATTTTTTACGACTATTTGATTGATTACGTCGTAAACCTGCAAACCATGTTTTTACTTTAAGTGTTTTTAAGGCACGATGCATCGGTTCAACTTTATTAATATTATTATATTGTTTAATCCCATTTATACCTTGTTCCCATAATTTACCATATCGTGCTTCTTGCCATGCTGCAGATTGATTTGGAGAAAATACATGTAAATTTAATTGCATTTTTTCTGTTAGTTGATCTACAAATCGATATGTTTCTGGAAATAAATAACCAGTATCAATCAAAATAATTGGGATATTAGGATAATAATAAGTAGTTAAATGCAAGCTGACTGGCGACTGAATACCAAAACTTGAAGATAATATTGCCTGATTAGGTAAATGTTCTAGAGCCCATTTAAACCTGTCTTCTGTTGTTAAAGATTCTAAATGTTGATTTATTTTACTTAATATCAATTTTTGCTCATTTATATTGAATGAGTTAAATTTTGTAAAAGTCCAACAATAGTTAACAATATTCAATAATTTATTCATAAAAATCTTTTTCAGAATTTAAAACGGCATTGACTATCCCGGATCTTACTACATAATCTCCATAGGATTCTTGATTAATCCTTTCTTTTGACCAACGGTTAATAGTCATATCAAGTATATTTAAAATATCTGTTTCTGTGATATTTTCTTTATACAATCGAGGAATGCGTGTACCAATATTATTACCTCCCAAATAAAGATTATAACGTCCGATTGATCTTCCTGTTAATCCAATCTCTGATAACATTGCACGAGCGCAACTGTTTGGGCAACCCGTCACTCTCAAAATAATAGCATCTTTTTCTAATTTATACTTTGACATAATATTTTCTATTTTAGTAATGAATTTAGGTAAAAATCGTTCCGCCTCTGCCATCGCTAAAGGACAAGTAGGAAGTGCTACACATGCCATAGATGCTTGTCGTTGAGGCGTAATATCATCATTTGTTATGCTATATTTTTTTAATATACTTTTAATCAGTAATTTATTGTCTTTAGATATTCCAGAAATAATTAAATTTTGATTTGCAGTTAGTCTAAAAGAACCGGAATGTACTCGTGCAACTTCTGATATTCCGTGTTTTAATAACTTTTTAGGGCCATTATCTAATATTCTTCCATTTTCTATAAATAAAGTAAGATGCCAATCGCCATCAATACCTTGAACCCATCCAAATCGGTCTCCTCTATTTGTAAAGATATAAGGATGAATTGGGTGAAATTTTATTCCAGAACGGCGTTCAACTTCTGATTTAAATACA
Source organism: Candidatus Blochmannia sp. SNP (assembly GCF_036549215.1). Taxonomy (NCBI): domain Bacteria; kingdom Pseudomonadati; phylum Pseudomonadota; class Gammaproteobacteria; order Enterobacterales; family Enterobacteriaceae; genus Candidatus Blochmanniella; species Candidatus Blochmannia sp. SNP. Next base: position 713,583 of record NZ_CP144371.1, read on the forward strand.
GATATTCCAACTCGAGCTAAAGTATATTTTGTTTTAGCATGTCTACGATCAGATCTGTCCCCCCAATCTCTTTGTGTTGTAACTACTGCTTCCGTAATCTTTAAAATATCCTTTGTAACAATGTACCCAAATTCACTAGCTTTACGAGGATATGTAGTCATATCTCCGTAAGTCATCGCTAATCCTCCGCCAACCAATACATTAAACCCAATTATTTTCTCAGTGTTATTACTTTTTATAGCAATAAAACTAAGATCATTAGCATGAACATCCACATCATTCATTGGTGGTATCGCAATTGCTATTTTAAATTTACGAGGTAAATAAGTAGCACTCAAAATTGGTTCAGAATCTGTAGATTCTGTTTTTTTTCCATCTAACCAAATTTCTGCATACGCCCGAGATTTTGGTAATAAATGTTCAGAAATATTTTTTGCTAACTCCCATACTTGATAGTGCAATGTTGATTCCATTGGATTGGCTGTACATATTACATTACGATTCACATCCCCTGCAGTAGCTATAGAATCTAATCCTAATTTATTTAATAAATGATGTAAACTTTTTAAATTTGGTTTCAACAAACCATGCAGTTGAAAAGTTTGTCTAGTGGTAAGACGGATTGTTTCATATAAAGTGTATTTTTTTGAAAAATCATCAATAGCTAGCCATTGTTTTGGGGTAATTACACCACCCGGTAAACGACAACGTAACATTATATTAATTAGTGGTTCTAATTTTTGATTTTCTCGCTCTATACGCACATCGCGATCGTCTTGTTGATACATTCCATGAAATTTAATTAATTGCACATTTTCTGCATTAAAACCTCCGGTCAAGCTGTTATCTAAATTTTGAGTAATAGTACCCCTTAAGAAGTTACTTGCTTGTTTTATTCTCTCATTATCGGATAATAACGTTGTATTATTACTATTAGTATGTTTTGTTTTTGTATTCATTAGTAAATATCTCTTTGATAACGCTGTTGTACTCGCATTTCATCCCAAAATTCATTTGCTTTATCTACATTCATACCTCCATGTTGAGATGTTAACATAATTAAAGCTTTATCTACATCTTTAGCCATATATTTAGCATCACCGCATACATATATATGAGCTCCTTCTTGGATCCATGACCAAACTTCAGCGCTATTTTTTAATAATTTATTTTGCACATAAATTTTATAATTTTGATCTCTAGACCAAGCTGTATCAATTTTAGTCAATACACCATTTTTGAAATAACGTTGCCACTCAATTTGGTAAATAAAATCATCAATAAATCTCAAGTTTCCAAAAAACAACCAATTTTTGCCTAATGCTCCATCTGCAGCGCGTTGTTGCATAAAAGCACGAAACGGAGCAATTCCTGTCCCAGCTCCAATCATAATTATTGGAACATTAGAATCTTTTGGTAATCTAAAATTATCATTAGGCTCAATAAAAATACGAATTTTATCATTTTCTTGTATACGATCTACTAAATAACTACTGGCACCACCTGTTCTAAATCGTTCATTTATTTTATAGCGTACTACGCTTACTGTAATATGTACTTCTTCTCCCACTTCTGATTGAGCAGAAGCAATAGAATAGAATCGAGGTTGCATGGGTCGTAATATTTGTAATAATTCTTGAGCATTTATTTTCATTGATACATGATGCATCATTTCAATAATAGGCGTAGTTAAAATAAATGTATTTAATTTTCCTTGATCGCTAAATAAATCCAACAATATTTTATTTTGAGTAATAGTAGCTATGTTTTTTACAACAATTGTGGAATTATGTGTTAATTCATAGTGATTTTTTAACGCCTCATTAAGAGATATTAATTTCCCTTTAATTTCTATTTCTTCAGTCCCCTTTAAATCTAATAATTCTAATAACTCATCAATAAGATTAGGGTCATTTTCATACCATACTCCTAATGCATCTCCTGGTTGATAACATACATTAGAATCAGTAATATCTATTTCCAAATGGTGAACATCTTTAAGTGAATTACGACTAGTAACTTTTTGTCGTGTTGATAAATAAGCAATTAATGGATATTTTTTGTTATAAATAGTATGATTTACTTGTGTAATGCTATGAACTTTATTATTTTTATCAAATATAGAAGTATTTGTTATCTTTTTTTTTAATAAAGAGACTATTTTTTTTCTCCATATATTAGCTTCTTCTTTGAAATCGATATCGACGTCGACCCGATCACATAATCGATGTGCTCCAAGTTCTTCTAAGCGACAATCAAAATCTTTTCCAGCTTTAGCAAAATATTCATACGATCGATCTCCAAAACTAAACACAGCAAAATAAGTATTTTCCATTTTGCCTGCTTTATTAGAGAACAAATATTTGTGTAACGCAATTGCTTCTTCTGGAGGTTCTCCCTCTCCATATGTAGAAGTAATAATAATTAATAATGTTTCTTTAGCAATTTTTTTGAATTTATAGTCTCTAGCATTAAATAATACAACATCTAAATTAATCGCATGAATATCATCACGTAATTGTTCAGCTAATTGACGTGCATTACCAGTTTGAGAGGCAGATATAAGAGTAATTTTTTTATTAGGAACAGAATCTGTAATTTTAGTTTTTTCAGAAACGTTGGTTATCTTATCAGATTGTATAGAATTTATTAATCCCCACAAGTATCCAGATATCCAAATCAATTGAGAACTAGACAGAGTGACAAAAATTGATTGAATATCATTTAATTGTTCTGAAGTTAATGGTGTTATTTGGTTATATGCATTTTTTTTCATCATTAAATCAAAAACTTAATTTTATGCTTATAAAAGCAAAGATTATTTATTATTATCAATATATCTATCTAAATAGTTCAGTATTATTATATTTAGATAAGACAGATCTGTTAAATGCAAATGGATGAATGCAATTCATCCAGATTTTTAATCTAATCAATAAATACTAATTTAAAAAAAATTATTTGTTATGATTTTTGAAAACACTATAAGCTTAAGATAATATAAATCATATATTATATTCTTGTTATTACTACAATAGTATAATAAGTAGTACTCTAAAATAGTTTATATATTTATTTATTATATATACATATTAAATGGTAATAATATTACCATTTAATATGTATATATTTATCTGTACGTTTCGTACATATCATTTATCTAATATGATCAGTATCATTAAAATTAGCTATTTTATACTTAATGTTCTATTATTAAGTAATATGAAATTATATTCTTGTTATTTAATTTTTATACAATAAAATATAACTTGATTAAGTATTACATATTTTCAGATATATTTAATTACACATATCAAAAATATGTATGTATGTATTTAATGTTATTAAACCCACTCAGTGCTCCTTTTTTACTTAAAATTTCTTCTATACGAATCAGTTGATTATATTTAGCTACACGTTCAGAACAGCGGATAGGTCCAGTTTTTATCTGACCTGCATCAGTACCCACTGCTATATCAGCAATACTAGTATCTTCAGTTTCTCCAGAACGATGTGAAATAATTGTAGCGTACCCTGCTTTTTTAGCCATTCTAATAGTATATAGTGTTTCGGTTAATGATCCTATTTGATTACATTTAATTAAAATAGAATTTGCAATTTTTTGGTCAATGCCTATTTGTAATAGATTTACATTAGTTGCAAATAAGTCATCTCCAACTAATTGAATTTTATCTCCAAGAACTTTAGTTTGATAAGCAAATCCATCCCAATCATGTTCACTTTGTCCATCTTCAATAGAAACTATTGAATATTTTTGCGCTAATAATGATAAATAATGAGTAAATTCTTTGGAGGTAAAGAATTTTTTTTCACTTTTTATATTATATTTAGCAGTTATTTTATCAAATAATTCAGATGCAGCACAATCTATTGCTAATACAATGTCTTTTCCTAAGATATAATTGGATTGTTCAATAGATTCTTTTATTAATTCTAGAGTGGTAGTATGAGAATTTATATTAGGAGGAGCGTATCCACCTTCATCGCCTAATTGCGTAGATATCCCTTTACTCTTTAGTATTGTCCCTAAAACATATGATATTTTAGACCCCATTTGAATTGCTTCTTTAATCGTTTTCGCTCCGATTGGAATTATCATAAATTCTTGAATATCTAAATTATTCTCAGCGTGCTTACCGCCATTAATAATATTCATCATAGGAAGTGGTATAGAAAATTTATTTGTTGGCATGTCATATAAATCAGCAATATGTTGGTATAACGGAACATTTTTAAATACTGAAGCCGTTTTTGCAATTGCTAAAGAAACACTCAAGATAGCATTAGCACCAAATTTTGATTTATTACTAGTGCCATCTAAATCAATCATGGTGTTATCAATAATATGTTGTTGTGTTACATCTATACCTTTTAATATTTTATTAATAGGTCCATTTATAGCATTAACTGCTTTTGTTACTCCTTTTCCGAAAAAACGATTTTTATCATTATCTCTCAGCTCTACAGCTTCTTGGGAACCAACAGATGCTCCAGATGGTACTGATGCTAATCTAGAACCACCTTTAATATATACTTCAGCTTCTACTGTTGGATTACCACGTGAATCGATAACTTCACGTCCAACAATATTTAAAATTTTGGGCATGTACGTTTCCTTTATCAATTAACTTATATTTTTAATTATAAACTAGAAATATAGTACCATAAACATTGACTCATATACACTAAATTAATTTATTATGACGATGTTTATATTCCATTGCGGCTCTTATAAAATCTATAAATAAAGGGTGTCCCTTACGAGGTGTAGAATTAAATTCAGGGTGAAATTGACTACCTATAAACCATGGATGTTTTGAATATTCGATTACTTCTACCAAATGATTATTTTCAGAAAATCCAACACAAGTTAATCCAGCATGTTTTATGTTTTTTAATAACATATTATTTACTTCGTAACGATGTCGATGACGTTCTAATATAGTGCTTTTTCCATATATTTGATACGTTAAACTTCCTTTCATTAAATAACATGTTTGATTTCCTAAACGCATAGTACCACCTAAATCAGTATTATTATACGCCATCATAGTACCATTTTCATTTTTGCATTCAGTTATTAAAGCTATCACTGGGCATTTGCAATTAGTTATAAATTCTGTAGAATTGGCGTCCGGCATTCCAGCAACGTGTCTGGCAAATTCGATTAATGCTACTTGCATACCTAAACAAATCCCGAAGTATGGTATATTATTTTCTCTAGCATATTGTACAGATAAAATTTTTCCTTCCACTCCGCGATAACCAAATCCTCCAGGAACTAGAATTGCATCTAATCCCTTCAAAGTTTTTTCTATACCTAATTTTTCTACTTCCTGGGAGTTAATAAGACGAATATTAACAATAAACCGGTTTTTTATTCCAGCGTGTTTTAACGCTTCTGTTACTGACTTATAAGCGTCTACTAATTCAATGTATTTACCTACTATGCCGACAGTAACTTCTCCTATTGGATGTTCTTGATAATAAATTACTTCTTCCCAATCTGATAGATTTGCTTCAGGACAACTTAAATTAAAACGTTTACAAATATAATCATCTAATCCTTGTGATTTTAATAAAGCAGGTATTTTATAAATCGAATCTACATCTTGAAGAGAAATGATTGCTTGTTTAGGTACATTACAAAACAAAGAAATTTTTTTTCGTTCACTATTGCTGATTACTCTATCAGATCTACAAATTAAAATATCAGGTTGAATGCCTATAGAAAGCAATTCTTTTACTGAATGTTGCGTAGGCTTTGTTTTTAGTTCTCCAGATGCTGTAATAAAAGGTACTAATGTTAGATGTATATACAGAGTTTTTTCTTTATTTACTTCTATTACCATTTGCCTAATAGCTTCTAAAAAGGGCAATGATTCGATATCACCTACTGTTCCTCCTACTTCCACTAATAAAACATCGTAACCAGAAGCACCTGCTATAATCCATTTTTTTATGGTATCAGTAACATGAGGAATAATTTGTATAGTGGCACCTAAGTAATCACCACGACGTTCTTTTCGTAAAACATCGGCATAAATTTTACCAGCAGTAAAATTATTATGATGTCTCATTTTAGTACGGATAAAGCGCTCATAATGTCCTAAATCTAAATCAGTCTCTGCTCCATCTTCAGTGATAAATACCTCACCATGTTGCACGGGACTAATCGTGCCAGGGTCTACATTAATGTAAGGATCTAGTTTCATTATAGTTACACGAAGACCACGTGCCTCTAAAACCGCAGCCAGGGATGCTGTAGCAATACCTTTACCTAAAGATGATACCACTCCCCCAGTAACAAAAATATAATTAATTTTCACATATTAACCCAAATTATATATATATATATAATCTTTATGATTTAATTTTTATTATAAATTATAGCGGATTATTTAGTTAAATATTAATTTTTTGATATACTTATCTTTATTTCTGGAATAATAATTACAATTATCCTTGAATGTTATTCAAATTTTAATAGTAAATGATTTTCATATTAATAAACATTTGATTTTTTACATCACCTACTAATATTAGTAACGCAGTAGTCGTGTGTATTTATTTTCATAACACAGCAATGGTATATCGTTATATTACGTATAATAGTATTTACTCTTTATTTTTCTTAGAGCTTGTATCATACAAAACATGATATATACATGATTTAATTAATATAATTGGTATTGCATAACATAATTATAAAAACACAACATGTTTCTCATTTGTAAATATATTATTATTTATATCATGTATTTCATATACTAAACGATGAACCACAACTGCAAGTAGTCTTAGCATTTGGATTAATTACAACAAATCGAGACCCTTCTAGTCCTTCATAATAATCTATAATACCTCCAAATAAATACTGCAAACTTACAGGATCGATCACTAAAGTAACACCATTGTTTTCTATAATATAATCATCATTAGATCTTTTTTCATCTAAAGTAAATCCGTATTGAAATCCACTACAACCTCCTCCTATAATATACACGCGTAATTTTAAATTTGAATTGTTTGTTGTTTTATTTTTAATTAAAAGTCTTACCTTGTTAGCTGCAAAATCAGTTAATTGTACAGGAAACGTTACATTACTGTTCATAATTATCAGCCTTTTACATCATATATAGTGCTATAATTAACTTTTTAGTAATAAGTTAGTCAAATGTATAAAATTTTTGTTTTATTTTTATTAAAAATGTTTAAGTTAACAGTATATATTTTCAATATAGTTTAAAAAATTATATAAACTAAAATTAATATAATTAAATCGTTATTTTTACGATAATATTATAATATAATAAAGGATAAATAACGTTTTTTAATGAATAAAAAATTGTTTAATTTATTCGCTTATATCATGAATAACTTGATTTTCTATAATATTATTTGTCGATTTCTGATTATATGAAATTATATTTGTTTGATTGGATGATTGATATAATAATTGTTGATCAGTTGTCCATATTGGTAATACTTGATAACAAGTGTTTTTGCTATCAGGCAAGATAAAGTTACCACGATTATCTACAGGTATATGTTTAATACCATTAGGTGGTATTAAACATAAAGGAGTAGGTTTTTGATGTTCTAAATAAAGACTATATAAAGTTAACGCCCCATTCGTACCTGTTAATTTGGTCTCTCCGTTGTTGTCGCGTCCTATCCAAATCACAGTTACTTCCTTTCCATCAATTCCAACAAACCAACTATCGCGAAGATCATTAGTAGTGCCAGTTTTAGCAGCCAACTGTGAATAAGGAAATTTTACAGATAAAATATAAGAAGTTCCTTGTGCTACTACTTGTTGCATTGCATATAATATTAAATAAGCTGCTTGAGGAAAAATAACACGTTCTGTTTTAGGAAAATATTGATATAACATCATATTTTCTTCATTCATAACATAACGAACAGACGATAAAGAAGAATGTTGACCACCATTAGCAATAGTTTGAAATTCTTGTGCAACTTCTATAGGTGTCAGACTGATAGATCCTAAAAGGATTGATGGAAAAGAAGAAATAAAATCAGGTGAAATACCCAATTTTATTAAAATGTCAGAAACAGCGTCTAACCCTATTGTCATTCCTAAATTAACGGTAGGTATATTGAGAGATTTAATAAATGCATCAATAAGTGTAACTTTGCCTCTAAATTTTCGATCATAATTTTTAGGGGACCAAATCACTCCATTAGGTTGTTTTAAAGTCATTGGTTCATCAGCAATCCATGTGTTAAGGTGATATTTATTAGGATTACTCAAGGCTGCTAAATAAGTTGCTGGTTTTGCTAATGAACCAATGGAACGACGAGCATACATAGCACGATTAAATCCATAAAAATGTGGTTCAGATCCGCCCACCATAGCACGTATCTCCCCGCTAAATCGATCTACTACAACTATAGCTCCTTCCAAATCTTTTATCTTATAAAAACGTCTTAGATTATGAATACCTAATTCCATTGCTTTTTCTGCTGATTTTTGAGAATTAGGATCTAATGTCGTAAATATCTTTATTCCAGAAAAATCGTTAATTTGATCAATATTTTGTATTTCTTCGTTTACCATTTGTGCAAAAGCAGGACTTAATATTAATACTTCATCTTTTGATTGTATTCCTAAAGGACGCGCGCTAAGAATAGTATATAACTTTTTGTCAATAATATTTCTATGTACTAATAATTTTAGTATTAAATTTCGACGTTCCAATGTTATCTGTGGATTTTTCCAGGGATTGTATAAAGATGCTCCTTTTATCATTCCAACTAACATTGCTTGTTGATCCAAACTTAATTCATTTACCGGTCTACCAAAATAATAAAAACTGGCTAAAGGGAACCCGCGAATCTGATCATTTCTATTTTGACCAAAATATATTTCATTTAAATATAACTCAAGAATGTGATCTTTACTATATCGATGATCAACAATTAAAGCCATATAGGCTTCATTAAATTTACGCCACAATGATCGGGTATTGTTCAAAAATAAATTTTTTACTAGTTGCTGCGTTAGAGTACTACCTCCTTGTACAGCGCGTCCAGAAATAACATTAGCTAAAAAAGCACGGCCAATAGAAGATATTTTAATGCCATCATGTCGATAAAAATAACGATCCTCAATGGCCAATAACATATCTATTAATATATCTGGAAATTCAGATCTTGGTAAAAGTAACCTTTGTTGTCCATTAGGGGCATATATAATAGAGATGATTTTGGGATCAAACCGAAATAATCCAAAATTATTTTTTGTATCTTGATTATAAATGCGTAATAATCTCTCTTGATTAAAAAAAAAGGATGCATGTATTTCTCCTTCTTCTCCGCTTGGAAAGTTAAAAGATCTACGAAATAACTCAATTTCATTATTATGTACGATAAATTCCCCTGAATGAGTAATTTTAGATACTTGACGGTACTGTAATGATTCCAATAAATGAATTATATCATTTCTATTGCATGACATATTAGGTTCTACATTAATCATACGACCGTAAACAACAGTAGGTAATTGCCAGACTTTTCCGTTAATCCGACTTTGAATTGTTTTATCTAAAAACATTCCATATGATATAATTAGGATAATAATAAATGCAAAAATGCATATTATAATGTATAAAAAATGTAAAGTTCGTTGCACAATAATTAAATGACACTTATATAGTAATCAATCCAATAAAAATTGGAGTTTTTAATACGCATTATAATACTTAGGTAAGTATAATCATCAATTGATCATTTTGATACTGTTTTGTTATTATTATTATTATATGATAATCGTTATGTAATATATATATATATTTACTATATTTAAGTAATAGTATTGGAAATACTATGATTAATTTACAGTAATTTATATATTTTTTAAATAAGAATTTGTGTATTTGATTATTAATTTTTAGTAATTAATGAACAGAAATAGAGATATGGAATAAAACATAATAACTATAAACAAGTTATCTTAAATAATAATTAATGCCTGAATATTTTAAATTTAACCATAATAATATTATTAGTATTAAAACTTTAATTTATGTTTATATAATAATTTTCAAACTTATATTTTTGTACATAGATACATCCCTGATAATTATAAATAATTTTTATTCAATTAGTTTCAATAAGATTGAAAATATAACAAACATTATATCATGATGATAATTTACATTAATACAGAAATAAATTGAAACTATATAATAATATTTATGTTTTAGTATAAAAATCAATCAAATTTTTAAATATAAATATATTCTATGCATATTTTATATGATTAACAATTTTTTATAAGAATATTAAATAATTTTTTTCATAATGTATTGTTTTATATCTCTATGTAATAGAGTAAATAAATAAATATTTCGAATAATGATAAAATAGCTCTAATACATATTTTAAGGACATATAAAAAATTATATATTAATCCAAATATTATCATTAAATTTAACATTATATTATATTTTTTGTGTTTAAAATAACTAAATAACATTTTTATTAAAAACTTTTGTAAAGTAAATTATTGTGCAAATAGAAAAGTTGTGTTTATAAATATTTATTTTGTGGAAAAGTATTTAAATATTTTGATTATAATCATATTTTAAGTTACTATTTTAATTTATAATTTATTTAAATAATTAAATTTTATGTAGATTTATACAATTAATTAATATTAATCATCAATCAGATTTAATGTCTAAAATTGTAAATTTTTATAATTATAAACTTGATAAATTTTATATACACATACATGTATTAATTTATATACAATGAAATATACTAATATAAAAATATATTTTTATACTGTTTTATATGCATGAAAAACTTATGATTTTATACATCTATATTTCGATTAATATTAAAAATAATTTCAATTCATATTATTTCTGTATATAAATACTTAGTTTTATATGTACAATCTGAAGTATTTGTATTTATATTCTAATCTATTTTTATATTATTAAGTATATTCTGGCCTATAACAATATTTAAGTTTAGTTAAATATTGAATAAAAATATATTATATGTAGTAATCATATAGTTTTAATCAATACAAATGCATAATATGAAAGTACATTCATTTTATTATTATTATTAATAATAATAATAATAATATTTTAATGCTGTGTAAAAATGACACAACAATATAAATATAATAATTCTGTAAAGATCTAACTTAACATTAGAAAATATTCAAGTATTGAATAAATTTTTTGTTATATATAAATTTATAAACAACAAATTGATTTAATATGTAAATTATATTACGATTAAGAAATAATAAAATAACAACTAATATGTACTTTTAGTTTATTATTATAAAAATATGCAATGTAATTTAATTTTATGATGAAATAGTCATAAAACTATTTAACAAAAACAACATTATTGTTTTGCATATAAAATATATACATAATACTGAAAAAATTAGAATAAAAATAAATCTATTATATATCTTATTACGATTATTAAATACATGATATATTATAAGAATTAATATGAAAAAATTAATAAATAATATTTGCATATATTATGTTTACTTATTTGATTTGTTATTTGTTGCTCTTAAAGAGGTGAATATAGAATATTTTAACAATATTCTATATTCACCTGAATTACCGAATTATCGTTTTGTACCAAAATTTTTTATTTTTACAGCGGTGAATTAATATATTTTAAAAATAATTTTTTATTCGTTATGAACATAATCGTATATAAATAAATTTATATTTATATCATATATATAAATATAATATAAATATAAACAGTATACATATATTCAAACACATTAAGGAAACGCTACAATGTTAGAATGCTTATCTAATGATGTGGATCCAATAGAAACACAAGATTGGTTACAATCTATTTCTTCAGTTATTCAAAAAGAAGGTGTTAAACGGGCTCAGTTTTTAATAGATCAAATTGTACATGAAGCCCGTAGCAATGGTGTTATTACTTCTAGTAATGAAATAATAACAAATAATTATATAAATACTATTCCAGTTCAAGATGAACCAGAATATCCTGGAAATCTAGAAATAGAGCAACATATATGCGCTGTTATTCGTTGGAATGCTATTATGATGGTATTGCATGCATCAAAAAAAAATTTAGATTTAGGAGGGCATATCGCTTCTTTTCAATCTTCAGCTACGTTATACGAGGTATGTTTTAATCATTTTTTTCGTGGACGTAATAAACACGATGGAGGTGATTTAGTGTATTTTCAAGGTCATATATCACCTGGAATATATGCTCGGGCTTTTCTTGAAGGACGATTGCGTGAGGATCAAATAAATAATTTTCGTCAAGAAATAAAAAACCTAGGACTTCCTTCGTATCCTCATCCAAAATTAATGCCAGAATTTTGGCAATTTCCTACAGTTTCTATGGGTCTTACTCCAATTAGCGCAATCTATCAAGCAAAATTTTTAAAATACTTAAAAAATAGAAATTTAAAAGATACTACTTTACAGACAGTATATGCTTTTTTAGGAGATGGAGAAATGGACGAACCTGAATCTAAAGGAGTTCTTAATATTGCCGCTAGAGAAAAATTGGATAATTTAATTTTTATTATTAATTGCAATTTACAGCGATTAGATGGTCCAGTAGTAGGCAACGGAAAAATTATCAATGATTTAGAAAATATATTTAAAGGATCAGGTTGGGAAGTAATTAAAGTTATTTGGGGAAGTAAATGGGATTCTTTGTTACGTAAGGATACTAGCGGTAAGCTTATTAAACTTATGAATGAAACTGTTGATGGAGACTATCAAACATTTAAATCTAAAAATGGCGCATATGTACGTAAACATTTTTTTGGAAAATATCCAGAAACTAACGCATTAGTGAATGATATGAGTGATTCTGAAATTTGGGCGTTAGATCGCGGTGGACATGATCCTAAAAAAGTATTTGCTGCTTTAAAAAAAGCTAAGAATAGCTCTGGAAAACCTGTCGTAATATTAGCACATACTATTAAAGGTTATGGAATGGGTTCTAGTGCTGAAGGAATGAATATTGCGCATCAAATTAAAAAAATTAATATAAACGGAATACGTCATTTTAGAGACAGATTTAACCTTAGTCTTATTAAAGATGACCAAATTGAATCTTTGCCTTATTTAACATTTAAAGAAGGTTCTAAGGAATACATATACTTACATGAACAACGCAAAAAATTATTTGGATACATTCCAAACAGATTGCAACATTCTACTTATTCATTAAAACTGCCAACATTAAAACATTTCTATTCTTTGTTAACACAACAAAATAAAGATATTTCTACTACTCTTGCATTTGTGCGTGCCTTCAATATACTATTGAAGTATGAGTCAATTAAGCATAGATTAGTACCCATTATTGCTGATGAGGCTCGAACCTTTGGGATGGAGGGATTATTTCGTCAAATCGGCATTTATAGTTCTATGGGACAACAATATACCCCTCAAGATCATGATGTACTTGCATATTATCGTGAAGATAAACAAGGGCAGATTTTACAAGAGGGGATTAACGAATTGGGGGCAGCAGCCTCTTGGTTGGCTGCTGCTACTTCATATAGTACTAATGATTTTCCTATGATCCCATTTTATATTTATTATTCAATGTTTGGTTTCCAAAGAATTGGAGATTTTTTTTGGGCTGCCGCTGATCAACAAGCTCGAGGATTTTTAATTGGAGGCACATCTGGTCGCACTACCTTAAACGGCGAAGGACTACAACACGCTGACGGCCATAGTCATATTCAGTCATTAACAATTCCTAATTGTATTTCTTATGATCCAGCATATGCATACGAAATCGCTGTGATTATACAAGATGGGTTGGTGCGTATGTATGGAAATAAACCAGAAAATATATATTATTATATCACTACATTAAATGAAAAATATCATATGCCAGCAATGCCAGCAGGAGTTGAAGAAGGCATTAGAAAAGGAATTTATAAATTAGAATCTTTATCTGGAGAAAATGGAAAAATCCAGTTAATGGGATCTGGTGCTATCTTACGTCTCGTTCGTGACGCAGCTCAAATTTTATCTGAAGAATATAATGTAAGTTCTGATGTATACAGCGTTACTTCTTTTACTGAATTAGCAAGAGATGGGCAAGACTGTGAACGCTGGAACATGTTGCATCCTATGGATATACCCAAAATACCATATATTACTACCGTGTTAAATAATTTTCCTACTATAGCAGCTACTGATTATATGAAGTTATTTGCAGAACAAATTAGATGTTTTATTCCAAGTAATCATTTTTTTGTTTTAGGTACAGATGGATTCGGTCGTTCTGACAGTCGAGAAAATTTAAGACATCATTTTGAAGTAGATACAGGTTATGTAGTTACAGCTGCATTAGCTCAATTAATGAAAAATGGCCATATTCATGCCAACGTTGTTCTAAATGCTATCAAAATATATGATATTGATCCTGATAAAATTAATCCACGTCTAATATAGGAGGTAGCATGACAGCAATCGAAGTTAATGTGCCAAATATTGGTGATGATGAATTAGAAGTTACAGAAGTTATGGTCAAAATTGGAGACAAAATTAATATTAACCAATCACTTGTTATGATAGAAGGTGACAAGTCTTCTATGGAAATACCAGCTCTCTATTCTGGTATTGTTACGGCAATTCATGTTCATGTTGGAGATAAAGTACATACAGGATCTTTAATTTTATTACTTGATACACAAAATGGTACTAATACATCGTCTTTCAGTGATCAAAATAACATTAGCCCCTCTTCTTCTTTTTCAGAAACCAATAATATAAAAAAAAGAGTTATATATAGTAATGCGATAAATCGCAGTATCTATTCTAAATTCAATATCACAATACATGCTACTCCATTAGTACGTCACATAGCTCGTATGTGCGGAATAGATTTATCAAAAGTAAAGGGTAGTGGCCGTAAAGGACGTATCTTAAAAGAAGATATTCAAGATTACATGAATAATATATCAATGCATCATACAAATTGTATACCATCTATTCAATCTAATCGATTATTACCTATACCATCTTGGCCAAAAATAGATTTCAGTAAATTTGGCAATACTACAACTGTAACATTAAGTAAAATACAGAAAATTTCTGGTTCAAATTTACAAAGAAATTGGATAATGCTTCCTCATGTAACACAATTCGATGAAGTTGATATTACTGATTTAGAGCATTTTAGAAAACAACAAAATCTTGAAATTGAAAAGAAAAAAATAAATTGTAAAATTACACTGCTAGTTTTTGTTATGAAAGCAGTTTCAAAAGCATTAGAAGAATTACCACAATTTAATAGTTCTTTATCTCAAGACAGTCAGACGTTAATTTTAAAAAAATATATTAATATTGGTATAGCAGTAGATACTTCCAAAGGATTATTAGTACCTGTTTTGCGTGATGTAAATAAAAAAGGTATCATTTCATTATCACAAGAATTAACAGCGCTTTCTTTGAAAGCGCGTTCTGGAAATCAATTGAGTCCTTCTGATATGCAGGGAGGAAGTTTTACTATATCTAATCTAGGAAGTATAGGGGGGACAATCTTTACTCCTATTATTAATGTTCCAGAGGTAGCTATTTTAGGTATGTCTAAGTCTTTTACAAAACCAGTTTGGACTGGAAAAAAATTCGTTCCACGTTTAATATTGCCTTTATCATTATCATATGATCATCGTGTTATTAATGGTGCAGATGGTGCTCGATTTATAACACTTATTAATAAAATAATTTCTGATATGCGATTATTGTTTATGTAAATTGATTATTATATAAATTATGATAATTTTATCACATAAAATGCAAGAGTATATGTCATTATCAGATATAAATTAACATAATAAAGAAATACATGTCTAATCAAATTAGATATACTAGTTTATAGTTTTAATTAAAATCTGAGGGGTAAAAGAGAGAGCTATGCATATGCAACTAAAAACTCAAATTCTTGTTTTAGGCGCAGGACCAGGAGGTTATTCTGCGGCTTTTCGCTGTGCTGATTTAGGAATGGATACCACTATAGTAGAACGTTACCCCATTTTAGGTGGAGTATGTCTTAATGTTGGTTGTATTCCTTCTAAAACATTATTACATATTGCTAAATTAATTGAAACAAGAAAAAATTTAGATAAATATGGTATTCTTGCATCAGCAGAAACAGATATTGATATTGATAAAACACGTTCTTGGAAAGATAAAATTATTACTCAGCTATCAAATAGTTTAAGTACCATGGCAAAAACACGTAATGTTAAAGTAATTAATGGAATTGGTAAATTTCTTGATAAGAATACTATTCAAGTTGAAAATAATCAAATGACTTTAGAAATAACATTTAATTACGCTATTATAGCAGCAGGATCTCATTCTGTTTCCTTACCATTTGTTCCTAATGATAATCGTATTTGGAATTCAACTGATGCTCTATCTTTACAATCAATACCTAAGCGTTTACTGATTGTAGGTTCTGGAGCTGTAGGATTAGAAATGGCAACAATATATCATGCATTTGGATCAGAAATTGATATAGTAGAAGTATATAATCAAATTATACCAATTTTAGATGAAGATGTTATTAATCCTTTTTCTAAAATAATAAGTAAGAATATTAATTTAATTTTAAATACCACAGTAAATATAGTAGAGGCTAAAAAAGATGGTGTTTATGTTACTATGGAAAATAATCAAACTTCATTAAAAAATATTAAACGTTATGATGTATTATTAGTGGCAATTGGACGTGTTCCGAATGGCAATATGTTGAACATTGAAAACACAGGGGTCAATGTAGATAAATACGGTTTTATTCCTGTAGATCAACAAATGCGTACTAATATAAAACACATTTTTGCTATTGGTGATATTATTGGACATCCAATGTTAGCGCATAAAAGTATTCATGAAGGACATGTAGCAGCAGAAGTTATTGCTGGTAAAAAACGTTATTTTAATCCAATAATAATTCCATCTATTATATATACTAATCCAGAGATAGCATGGGTTGGCTATACTGAAAAAGATGCACAAGCAAAAAATATAGATTATAAAGTTACTATTTTCCCTTGGATGGCTTCAGGCCGAGCAATTACTGAAGATTGCAAAGAAGGTATGACTAAATTGATTTTCGATAAAAAAACAAACAGAATTATTGGAGGATCTATTTTAGGCACGCATGCTAGTGAAATATTAGGAGAGGTTGCATTAGCTATTGAAATGGGGTGTGATGCAGAAGATATTATTCTAACTATTCATGCTCATCCAACTTTATATGAATCAATAGCATCAGCAGCATCTATTTATAATGGATCGATTACTGATCTGCCTAATATAAAAACACAAAACCAATAAATTTTATATGATTATAAATAAAGTTCTAAATTGATTAATTTAAAAATAATACTACATTGGTATATAGTTTATTCCAACTTATAAAGTATATAAGTGTTAATATTTAACATATTATACAATTTATAAAAATCAAATATAATAATTACATTTATTTATATTTTTAAATATGTAGCGATATATATCGCTACATATTTATGTTATTGATGTGATATAGTTTATTAGATGAAAATAAAATGTTTAAAATAATAATATCGTCACTCAAATAGCGTTCATTCATTAAACATCATAAATTATATACAATCACATAACTTATGGTTGTGAGGTGTATTCACATTATACTTATTAAGTATTTAGGACATAATTGATTTGTAACTATTAATTAATTATAATTATAAATTTAATATTTTATTATTTGAAATATTTAATCTGTTATAAAAACAGAAATTTATTCTAATACTAAAACTAGTTATATTATCATAAGTGTGTAATTTACAAATTAGTCTAAAAATATTTTTTATATATTTTAATAATAACAAAATACTAACCATATTGCCAATATCTTACAATATTAGAAACAAATTAAAAAATTTGGTATATCTAAATTTCATATATGTTTTAATCATTCAATTTAATTTAGAATAATTAGATATATTTTAATTCAATCTAAATATAGATATTAATTATATTTAAAATCTATTAATAACAATAAAATGTATCATAATAATTTTAAAATATGATATCTATTTTATAGTTTTAAATAAATATTTAAGAAAAATACTTACTGTATAAATTAATAATAACTCTTATTTTATTTATATTGAGAATTATTATTATATCCGTATAATTCTTGTTGTCTATAACAACCTAAAAATAACTATTAAATCAATAGTTTTTTGTGTTATTAGTATTATGTTATCTAATAACACAGACCGATTTATATTTAATAATAGTATGACAACATATAGTGATAATTATTTACCATTTATTGTTTAATCTAAAGTACGTTTTACAATACAATTATAATATCAACTATATTCTATATATATCTAAAAAATAAATATGTTAATAAGTATTTTAAAAGCATAAAAGTTATCAAACTTAACAATAAAAAATAATTTAAATTATTAAACATATATATAGGCATAATTTTTTGATTACTATCACTATAATATTCTTTAATTAAAATCACTAAATAATTTTATTTTTAATTAATAAAATGAAGGTTCATTATGAAAATATTTTCCAAATGATTGCTAATATTAATATGTTTTATAGCAATTATTTTTGTTATAAATATAATTAATTACTTATATAGTATATATCATCAATAAACTAATATATCTGCATATATTTAAAAAGATAAATATTAATTTGTTTTAAATTAAATTAAAAATTATTCACATATCAAATATTTTTATAAGTATAGAACATAACATATAATACTTATTTCATAATAATTAATTCATTTATCACTAAAAAGTATATTACTATAATAAAAATAAGTATATTAAGCAATAAAAATATATTTGCATGTTTATGCATTTTTATATAAACATGACAATATAGTAATTTGTGATTTTAATAATATAAAGTTATTATTTTTATCTCAATTATAAATTTTTTATTATTTTCTGAGAATACTAGTATCTGAAATTTATTCATCTATAGAAATCGCTACAAATTATAATAATTATTAAATATTTATTAATAAATATAGCTAAATAATTTTGGTATATAATTTTAATTAAGATAATAAAAATAAAATAATAGAGAATTTGTTATGAATTAAATTTTCGATAGTTAGATCAATATATTCACAATACTAAATAGATATATCAATATCTTTAATTTCACTATAAACAATTGGTTATAGATGAACAATTTATTTTTTGGAACAAATAATAACCCCTCCATATTACAGTTGTTATAGATAATAATATTTAAAGATTTTATTTTTTCCAAAAATCTAAACCATTTTTAGGAACAGTTTTAGCAATATCTGTTATAATTTTTCCATTAGGAAAAACTAAATGATTATCTAATTCAATTAATGGATAAATTATAAATTCTCGATTACATATGTCATAATGCGGTATTATCAATTCAGAAGTATATATATTATGTTTTCCAAATAATAAAATATCTAAATCTAGTGTGCGTGACTGCCATAACAGAGAATTATGTAACCGAACACGTCCTTGTTTTTTTTCAATATATTGGATATGACTTAATAATGATTTTGGAGAGAGATTAGTATCTAATATTATTATTGCATTTAGAAAATCAGGCTGATTTTTCTGCCCCAATGGCCGGCTACAATAATAGGATGAAAAAGCAATAAGTTTGGTCATTGGGAGCTTAGAAAGAGACCACACAGCTTTATCAGCTTGTTTTTTAGGATTTAACATATTACTGCCTAGTCCTATCCAAACACGTTCCATTTGATTATGTATCCTAACTAATTAACTACAAAATCATCAGTCTTTTGATTTTTATAAAAATTTACATATAATTAAAATTAAAATATTTTATAAATTTTTATATAAATACATGCTTATACACAAAACAATCAACAAATCTTAATCAAACTAATTATCATAACAAAAATTATATATAAATCATTAAAAAATTGATTTTTAATTATATCTTCATGTCATAATATCATTATATCATCTAATAAAAAATTGATTGCTATACTATGATAATTTATCCGGTCATTTGTTTTTCTTTAATTTCTTCTAAAGTTTTGCAATCAATACATAAATCAGCCGTTGGTCGAGCTTCCAATCTTCGGATTCCGATCTCTACATCACATGAAGCACAAAATCCAAATTCATTTGTACCTATTTTTTTTAAAGTTTTTTCAATTTTTTCAATAAGTTTACGTTCTCTATCTCGATTGCGTAATTTAATATTAAATTCTTCTTCTTGTGCGGCTCTATCTACTGGATCTGGAAAATTGACAGATTCTTGATTTTGTACACATAATGTAGAAGACCCTAAATCATGTTTAAGTTGGTTTTTCCACGTTTCGAGAATGCGTTTAAAATGTAATAGTTGATCAGAACTCATATATTCTTCATTAGGTTTGCGTTGATATGGCGTAACTCCGGCAATTATTAATACATTTAAAGAAGAACACTTGTTACTATGGGTTGATGACTTTGTCGGCATATAATTGCTCCTAATTTTATATATATATTAAAACAAACTCATATCAATATGATATAAAATTTAATTTTTAAATAAAATTCACTAATATTACAAATATATAATGAATAAAAAATTAAATAAAATAAGTATTATTATTTAATAAAATATAACAGGCCTTATTTAAGCAACCTTTTCATTTTATTATGATACTTGATTATTTTTAAAACGTACACTTAATTATAGAATCATATCAATATATATACAAACCAATTATAATATTTTAGAAAAATATTATAATTGGTTTGTATATATATTTTTTATTGCTTATAATGGGAATAATAAGTATTGATAATTGTTTAAAAATTATGCATTATGTTACAATATCATTGAGGTGTTTATAACAATATTATAATATTTATTATCAATAATAATAGTATTGTATTTAATTTATTAAATATTTATACGGAAATCATAATATTCATTTTATGATTTTAAAAAATTATATTTTTATAGAAACAAAACTTTTATTCAATAAAAATACATTATGTCTTATATTGTTGCGCTAACCGGAGGTATTTGTTCTGGGAAAAGTGTTATTGCTAAAAAATTTTCTGATTTATCAAAAAAAGTATCTGTAGTAGATTCCGATTTGATTTCTAGAAAAGTAACACAACCTGGAAGCATTGCTTTACATATGGTAGCTAAACATTTTGGATCAGATATATTATTTTCCAATGGTTCATTAAATCGATCCATGTTAAAAAAAATCATTTTTTTTAATCTTAAAGATAAAGAATGGCTTGAAAAATTGTTACATCCGATAATCAGAAAAGAAACTCAAAAAACTATAAATCTATTATTTAATAGATCATATTATATATTATGGGTAATTCCATTGTTAATAGAAAATAATTTACAAAAATTTGCAGATCGTATATTAGTAGTAGATGTTCGCACCGATATTCAATTGAATCGGATTATTAACAGAGACAAAATTAGCCAACGATATGCTAAAAATATTCTATTATCACAAGTATCTCGTCAACATAGACTCGACTTTGCCGATGATATTATTAACAACAACAAAAATCTGAATGACATCGACACAGACATTTCCATTTTACATAAATATTATATGAATGTAAAAAAAAATAATCACTAAAACTACTGTTTTTATTAAGAAAAATTTCAAAATTATGTCATATTCATCGTATGAAATACATATTTCATCATCATAATAACAAATTATGTATTCATTATTTTTGTAATCAAATCATTATAATTATTTTCATATTTGCACTTTACACACACAATACAACCCATTATTAAAATTACAAATAGCTAATCTCAGATTAGTTAACATTGTGGCGCGATAATAAAGATTATGAATATATAAAAATACTATGTATATGTTGTAAACGTTCTTTATTTATAATGTACAAACATTATTTTTTATTTTAAATAAAAGTATAATTTCATTGTCAATCGCATAATAATTACATTAAAACAATTTCAAATAGTTTATATGTATATTAGTGATTAATGATATTTATATGTAATTTTACCATGACATTCCTTAAATTTCTTATTAGATCCGCAGGGACAAGAATCATTACGTCCTACTACTTTATTTTTAATTAGTGTATTTGCATGTAGAAAATAATCTATAGACAATAATTTACTATTAATTATTTGTGGATTAATAGATTGTATCTCATTACACTTGTTACTTTCTGATAAAATGGATTCTTTTTTATTAAACAATTCCATCATTAGTTTACTAATTTCACTTATTACTTCATATTTCAAATGATCTAGCATTTTAGTAAACATAGCAAATGATTCTCTTTTATATTCTTGTTTAGGATCTTTTTGTGCATACCCTCTTAAATGAATTCCTTGACGTAAATAATCCATTGATGATAAGTGTTCTTTCCATAAGATATCAAATGTTCTTAACATAATTCCTTTTTCAAAAGAACGCACAATATTCACTCCTATTATTTGTCTGGCATGTTCATATTGTTGGGTCATACTATCTAATATACGCTGACGTAATCTTTCTTTTTCTTCATATAATTTGGGATCTAAATCTATCCATCCTGCAAGAGGTAATGTTAAATAAAAATCAGTTTTCAAACATTCTTCTAATTTTATTAAATCATTTTTATCCTCTATGATTTGTAAAGGAATATAAATATTAAATAATTTGTCAATAACATCGCGACGAATATTACTGATAATATCATCAATATCTGACATGTTTAATAATTTATCGCGTTGTTCATAAATAACTCGACGTTGATCGTTGGCTACATCATCATATTCTAATAATTGTTTTCTAATATCAAAATTACGATTTTCTACTTTTTTTTGAGCATGGGCAATAGCTTTAGTGATCCATGGATGTTCTATTGCTTCTCCAGATTTCATACCTAATTTTTTCATCATATTTACTAATCTATCAGAAGCAAAAATTCGTATTAAAGAATCTTCCATTGATAAATAAAATCTAGAGGAACCTATATCTCCTTGTCGTCCGGATCTCCCGCGCAGTTGATTATCAATACGACGAGATTCATGCCGTTCAGTACCAATTACATGTAGCCCTCCAGATTTTAATACTGTATCGTGACGTTTTTTCCAATCAG
Source organism: Candidatus Blochmannia sp. SNP (assembly GCF_036549215.1). Taxonomy (NCBI): domain Bacteria; kingdom Pseudomonadati; phylum Pseudomonadota; class Gammaproteobacteria; order Enterobacterales; family Enterobacteriaceae; genus Candidatus Blochmanniella; species Candidatus Blochmannia sp. SNP. Next base: position 736,786 of record NZ_CP144371.1, read on the forward strand.
ATCTAATTTTTGAAATTTTACATGTACTCACTGTATTCAATTCAGCAATTTCTGCGCGATAATTTCCTCCTAACATAATATCAGTTCCACGGCCAGCCATATTTGTAGCAATAGTTACTGCACCAGGATACCCCGCTTGAGCTATAATATCCGCTTCTACAGAATGAAATTTAGCATTTAAAACTTTATGAACAACTCCAGCTTGCTTTAAAGCACGAGAAATAATTTCAGATTTATCAATTGATATAGTTCCTACTAAAACTGGCTGATTACGTTTAACACAGTTTTTAACATCACTAACAATAGCATCAATTTTTTCGCGTTCCGTCATATAAATTACATCTGGTAAATCGTTACGAATCATAGGGCGATTAGTCGGTATAATAATAGTATCTAATTTGTAGATAGATTGAAACTCAAATGCTTCGGTATGAGCAGTTCCTGTCATGCCAGATAACTTTTCATATAAACGAAAATAATTTTGAAATGTAATTGAAGCTAATGTTTGATTCTCATTTTGCACTGTTACTCGTTCCTTAGCTTCTATCGCTTGATGTAATCCATCTGACCATCGACGACCAGGCATAACACGTCCTGTATGTTCATCGATAATCAGTATTTCACCATTTTTAACAAGATAATCTACTTCGCATGAAAATAAAATATGTGCACGAAACGCTGCATTAACATGGTGCATCAAGATGATATTATCTGATGAATATAATGATTCGCCTTGATTCATGATTTCAGATTTAATTAACAATTGTTCTATTAATACTAATCCTTGCTCAGTTAATATAACTTGTCTAGATTTTTCATCAACTGTGAAATATTCTTCTTTTTGTAAATCTTTTATATTTTTTGTATTTTTTTGAATTATACTAAAGACTAATTCGTTTATTTTTAAATATAATAAAGAAGTATCATCTGATGGGCCAGAAATGACCAATGGAGTACGAGCTTCATCGATCAAAATAGAATCTACTTCATCTATTAATGCATAATATAATCCTCGTTGTACCCGTTCTTCTGGAACAAAAACCATATTGTCACGCAAATAATCAAAGCCATATTCATTATTTGTTCCATAGGTAATATCTGCTGCATACGCAGCGCGTTTTATAGATGTTGATTGTTCCGGTAAATTGATCCCAACGGTCAATCCTAAAAATTCAAATAATGGTCTATTATTTACTGCATCTCTATGTGCTAAGTAATTATTAACTGTAACGATATGCACTCCTTTACCACTTAACGCATTCAAGTAAGCGGGTAACGTAGCGGTTAGAGTTTTTCCTTCCCCAGTTTTCATTTCCGCGATACAACGATTATTTAAAACTATTCCACCCAATAATTGGGCATCAAAAAGACGTATATTGAATATCCTCTTGATAGCCTCGCGCACTACAGCAAACGTTTGTGGTAATAATTCTTCAAATTTTACACCTGACTTAATAGATGCACGAAACTCATTAGTTTTAGATGCAAGTTGATTATCATTTAATTTTTCTATATCTTTTTCCATACAATTTATAATATCCACCACTTTTTTCATACGATATAGTGCACGCTCATTTCTATTTTTAAAAATTTTAGTAAGTAATTTAAATGGTGTTATCATAATAATTTATATCTCATTACAATGACGGTGAATTATACAAATAACAATGTGACAATATACTCTTATTGACGATATATACTATATGCACATATGTATTTGATTGTTTTAATAACAGTAATTAATTTATATTATTTTACAATCCATTAAAATAAATGTGAATAAATTGAACAAAATATATGTGTAATGCTATAAATAATATTGATTAACATAAATATTTATATAAAAATATTTAAACAGTAAAATCGCATGGATAAGTATATAAGCTTTTATTTACATAAACTTACGCATTAAGTATATGTTTTAAACATATTATATAATGCGATATATGATTAATGGTTGATTAGCATATTTGATATTCTGAATGTAAAACTATTTAAATAAACTTTAAAAATCGTTCAAGTATAGTTATTAATAATTATTAAATTTATTATATACGAATATAAAAATATATTTTATATATGGAAATGTATATATTCACTTGATAGCATAGATGGTTTCTACACATACAAATAAGAAGAAATAAAATATCAAAAAATATTCGTTTATCTCTGATTTTCATAATGATATAAACTTATAAATTAGACATGCTATACTCAGATTTATATATACATATCGTCTATTTTACAAGATAAAAATGTTTATTACAGACAAATTTAAATAATTTTTTAGAGCTTTTAATTTAATAAATTAGAAGTATATAGTATGTAATATAACTACATATGTATTAATAAATGAAATTTTTTAAATAATTAAATAATAATAATGGAATTATCTTAAATAAATTAGATAAATTTACGTGTTAAAATTTATAATGATATTATCATTTTTACATTTAAAAATATGAATGGATATCTAAAATACTAAAGGTAGATCAGATGCCTTAGAAAAAGTAGCGATTTCCCATGACTCTTGGCATGATAAAACAGTTTTTAATAATTTATTATTTAGGGTATGTCCGGATTTGAAAGCAATAAAAGAACCGATAAGATTGTGTCCACACATAAATAGATCACCAATGGCATCAAGCATTTTATGTCGCACAAATTCATCGTCAAAACGTAATCCATCTTCATTAAGCACACGATCATCATCAATTATTATAGCCGAACTGAAGCTTCCTCCTAAAGCAAATCCACGAGATTGTAAATCTTTAATATCACGCATAAAGCCAAAAGTACGCGCTCGACTAATATTATGAACAAAAGATTCTGAAGAAAAATTAAAAAAACAATGCTGCGTATTAACATTAATCGCTGGGTGATCAAAATCAATAGTAAAATCAAGTGTAAACCCATCAAATGGTCTTAGTTCAGCCCATTTATCACCATCCTCAACACGTACGGTTTGTTTTAATCGGATAAATTTTTTAGCGCTATTAAGTTCTTCTATGCCAGCATCTAATAATAAGCATACAAAAGGATTAGCGCTTCCATCCATTATTGGCACTTCAGGGGCATTCAGTTCTATAATAATATTATCAATACCCAATCCTGCTTGAGCAGCACTTAAATGTTCTACAGTAAAAATTTGAGCACCATATTCATTAATCAAACATGTACACAATGCAGTGCTCCCTACTGATTTAATATTAACTTGAAAATCTACAGGAGGATATAAATCAGTACGACGATAAATAATACCAGTATTTGCTGCAGTAGGACGTAAAGTTAATGTAACTTTTTTACCAGTATGTAATCCTACACCAGTAACTTGTACAACGCGCTTTAATGTTCGTTGTTTTATCATGATATTATTTCATACAATTATTATACTATTACTATACCAATAAATTATATAGACATATATTTTCATTTTTGTGATAATTGCTCATTAATATTATCTTTAATTTAGTCTTCTTGTTTTCTTAGAAAAGCGGGAATATCTAAATAATCTGTATCTTTATCAAGGGTTGTACTCTGCTGGTTAACTGTATCAGATGATGTATGTCTAGATTCCTTGAAAAATGTAGATACTCTTTGAGAAGAATGATTATGATAATGATTATCTCGTGTTATTTTTTTTTCTTCTTTAATATTTGATCGGGATCGGGATCGGATAATATCCGAACGCTTATCAATACCAATTCCTGTTGCAACCACAGTAACACGTAATTCATTATTTATATCTGGGTCTAAAGCAGTACCTATTACTACTGTTGCGTTATCAGAAGCGAAAGAACGTATAGTATTACCCACAGTTTCAAATTCATCTAACCGTAGATCTAAACCAGAAGTAATATTTACTAAAACACCGCGAGCTCCAGATAAATCAATATCTTCTAATAAAGGACTAGCAATAGCTAATTCAGATGCTTCTTCTGCTCTATCGTCTCCACATCCTACTCCAGCTCCCATCATAGCGTATCCCATTTCTGACATTACTGTACGTACATCTGCAAAATCTACATTCATTAAGCCTGGTCGAGTGATTAATTCTGCAATACCTTGCACTGCCCCTTTTAATACATCATTGGCAGCACTAAATGCATCTAATAATGATATGCCGCGTCCTAAAACCTTCAATAATTTGTCGTTTGGAATTGTTATTAGTGAATCTACATATCTAGATAATTCAGAAATTCCTTGTTCAGCGAACATCATACGTTTTTTCCCTTCAAAATTAAAAGGTTTAGTAACTACGGCTACAGTTAAAATTCCTAAATCTTTAGCTACTTCGGCTACTATCGGAGCAGCACCTGTTCCAGTTCCTCCGCCCATGCCTGCGGCAATAAAAACCATATCTGCACCTTCTATAGTGGCTTTCAATACATCGCGATCTTCTTCTGCAGAGTTACGACCAATTTCTGGATTAGCGCCTGCCCCTAACCCTTTAGTAATGGAACTACCAATTTGGATGGTTTGGCCTATTGTCATTTTTCTTAAAGCTTGAGCATCAGTATTAACAGCAAAAAAATCCACACCTTCAATATGTTCACGTAACATGTGCTCAACCGCATTACTGCCACCTCCGCCAATACCAACAACTTTAATTACTGCGTCACTAGTTAATTCCATTGGTTCAAACATAGTTTTCTCCATATTACTTCAGTTATTTTGAGATAAATTTTTTAACGGATTTAGCATATTTTAAATTTATAAAAATTTTTAAAATTCTTTTTTTAACCAATTATTCATTTTTTTTATCCAACTTTTAATTGTTATTCCTTTTTCTATATTTATCTCATTATTCAAATGAGATTCTTTTCCATAATGTAATAATCCAATAACAGTAGAGTACTGTGGATTTTTTATATCATCTATTATTCCGCTCGTATTTATAGAAGACGCAATGCGAACTTGTGTATGAAATACTTTTTGCGCACAAGCTGACAATCCATCTATAAGAGATGCTCCACCAGTTAATACAATACCTGCTGCAAGATGATGTTTAATATTAATTTGGCGTAGTTGTGATTGTAATTGCAGTATTTCTTGATTAATTAACATCATTAACTCAATATATCTAGGCTCAATTATTTCCGCTAACATATGACGTTGTAAAACACGAGGGGGTCTACCTCCAACACTTGGAACTTCTATATTTTCTCCTTTACTAATTAGAGATTCTAAAGCACAACCATAACGTATCTTAATTATTTCTGCATCAGACAATGGTGTTCCAAAAGCATAGGCAATATCACTAGTAACTACATTTCCAGCATATGGAATAACTTTAGTATGGCGTAAAGCTCCAGCAGTATATATTGCCACATCCATCGTGCCACCACCAAGATCTACAACACAGACGCCCAATTCACGCTCATCTTCTGTTAACACAGCATAACTAGATGCCAATCCAGAAAATATCAGTTGATCTACCTGTAATCCACATCGTTCTACTGCTTTGACAATATTTTTAGCCATATCATTATGGCAAGTAATCAAATGGACTTTAGCTTGCATTCTAACCCCAGATAATCCAACTGGATTTTTTATCCCTTCTTGATAATCAATAGCATAATTCTGTGGAATAACGTGCAATATTCGATGCTCATCACGTATTTTAACTGATTTAGCTATATGTACTACATTATCCACATCTGATTGCGTTACCTCTTCTTCTGAAATAGGTACCATACCTATTTCATTTTTACAGCTAATATGTTTTCCAGATAAAGAAAGATAAACAGATGAAATTTGACAACCTGCCATTAATTCTGCTTGATTAATTGAATATTGTACACATTTTATTACTGATTCCAAATTATTTACTCCTCCTTTATCCATGCCACGCGATGAACAATATCCTAATCCAATAATATTTATTATTCCATCAGGCAAAACTTCACCTACCATCGTAGCAACTTTAGCTGTGCCAATTTCTAATCCTACTAGTAATTTTTTATCTGAAGTTTTGATCATGTTTGTATTTGCCTTTATTTATTTTTTCTTTATTTATTATAAAGTACAGGAGTAATCGAGCTAGAAATCCATCTTACAGCAAATCCTGATCGGTAACGTAAATCTATATAATCAATATATTTATTATTTTCGTTAATTTCTTGAAGAAGAATAGGATAAATTTTAATGAAATAATATAATCGTTCGATTATATTATTTCTACCTAATTTTAGATGAATATTATCTTGTAAAATCAATTGCCATGAATAACGTGTATCCATTTTTATGGATTTTATTTGAAATTTATTAGACTTTAATATTTCATTAAATATGTGGTAATTAGTTAGTACAGTTTTTTCGCTGCCTTTTGGCCCATATAAATACGGAATTTTTGTGTCATTATTTTTATATTTTTTAGGTATACTAAAAATAGTACCTGTTATACTGATGTTTTGTAAATTATTCCAATAAGCTAATGGAATATGCTCTACTATGTGAATCTTTAATGTATCTGGCCATTGTTTCCTTATACTCACTTGCTGAATCCATGGTAAACATTCAATTTTTTTTTGAATAATATTAATATCCTGCGTGATAAATGTGCCTAATACACCTAATTTTATTATTATCTGATTAATATCTGTGTTAGTAGTATAATAACGATTCCCAGTCACTATCATACAAGACACAGGACAACAACAAGAATTATAAATCCATGTTTTTACATAATAAAAAATCCAAACAACACCAATTATAGCGATAAATAATAATATCCAATCTAATAATGGATGATGAAATTTATAATATCTATTTGGACTTAGTTTTAAACTATATTTAACTTTTGTGCTTTTACGTGCGTTCAACACTGTTCGAAGTGTTTTAGTAATTTATTTCTTTTCATAATTTTATTGCCATAAAATTCATTATTATTCTATGCATACTTATATTTTTTACTTTATACTGTTTGTCATGATAGTTTTATATATATATATCATTATTTTTTAATAATTAATTTACGCACAATTTCACTTATTGTACCTGCTCCTTGAATTAAGAGCAAATCGTTATTTTTTAAGAACTGAGCTAGTATATCTGATAACATCTGTGTATTTGATATAAATATTGGATTGATTTTACCATATTTACGAATTGTATGACACAGAGATTGACTGTCTGCTCCTAAAATAGGAGTTTCGCCAGCAGAATAAACATCTAATATTAAAAGAATATCTACATTAGAAAGTACATTAACAAAATCATCATATAATTCTTTTATACGTGTGTACCTGTGAGGTTGAAATACCATAATTAATCGTCTATTAGGCCATCCGATTCGAGCTGTTACAATAGTAGCATATAGTTCAGCAGGATGGTGTCCATAATCATCAATTAATATAAATTCTCCTGTTTGACTATTTATTGTATTTAAAGAATAATGACCTAAATTTTCAAAACGTCGTTGTGTTCCTTGGAAATATAACATAGTTTTAAGAATATGTTCATCACTAATTCCTTCTTCAGTTGCTACTGCAATAGCAGCCGTAGCGTTAAGTGCATTATGACAACCAGGGGCATTTAAAGTTACTTTTAGTTTTGATTTATTTGGACGCAATACAGTAAAACTACTTTTTTCTATATTTTGATGATAATCAAAAACATGTAAATCAGCATTTTTATTAAAACCATAAGTAATAATTTTTCTATTAATCTTAGGTAAGATCTCACAAATTATGGGATCATCAATACACACCACAGCATGTCCATAAAATGGTAGATTATGTAAAAAACTAATAAATGCTTTTTTAAGACATTCAAGATTTCCTTGATATGCATTTATATGATCAGTATCAATATTAGTAATCACCTCTACTATGGGATGTAAATGTAAAAATGAACCATCACTTTCGTCTGCTTCTACGATTAAATAACGACCATATCCAAGACGAGCATGCACACCTTCGGATTTTACTAGACCGCCGTTTATAAAAGTTGGATTTAACCCTGACTCAGTATAAATATTAGCTATCATTGCTGTAGTAGTAGTTTTCCCATGTGTTCCAGAAACAGCTATCCCATATCTAAACCTCATGAGTTCAGATAACATTTCTGTGCGTGTAATAACAGGAATCCGAGCTTGTTTAGCAGCTAAAATTTCTGGATTATTTGGGGTAATGGCGCCAGATATGACGACAACATTAGCATTATTTATATTACTATATTTATGGCCGAAATAAATTTTTACCCCTATTTCAAGTAAATGACGTGTTATATTATTGTGTACAATATCAGAACCAGTAACATCATAACCTTCATACATTAATACTTCTGCAATGCCACACATACCAGTTCCACCTATGCCAACAAAATGTATTTTTTTGACATAACTCATCATTAACATAATATCTCTTGATTTAAATAACGGTATATTAAGCAGATTCATGCAATATATTTCAAAATTTTACATATATAAAAAATTTAAATTATTAGTATATTTATTTTTTTAGATATTCAATTATTATTTGAGAAACTTGTTGAGTTGCATTAGGTATGGCCACATTTCTAGCACGTTGAGCCATACTGCATAATGTTTTTCTATCCCAAGATTCTAACACTGTACTAACATAATCACTTGTAAAGTTTTGTTGTTCAATAATTTTTGCTGCTCCTACTTGTACTAAAGGCATAGCATTCCAATATTGTTGACGATCTTTATGATGTATAAAAGGTACAAATATTGCCGGCAATCCTACGATCGATACTTCGCTGACTGTTAATGCGCCAGCACGAGAAATTAATATATCTGCCCAAGAATATGCTTGAGCTATATCATCAATAAACTTTACAATTTTATGATAATTTTGTTTTATTTTTTGATAAGCCCATTTTACTTTTTTAAAATCTTGTTCTCCAACTTGATGCCATATGATCAGTTTATTAGATAATTTTTCTGCCATGTTTGGAATAATTTTATTTAATATATGAGCCCCTTGACTTCCTCCAATAACTAAAACACGAATAGGACCAACACGGCCTTCCCATCGTTTAACTGGATTTGGAATAGCTAATATTGTTCGTCGTATTGGGTTTCCTACTATTTTCGCATTAGGAAAGGTATTAGGAAATCCTTGTAATACTTTTGCAGCAAACATCGATAAATACCGATTAGTTAAACCAATAATTCTATTTTGTTCGTGTATGATTAACGGAATACCACATGTCCATGCTGCTAATCCACTAGGTCCAGAGACATATCCACCCATGCCTAAGACTATATCAGGTTTCCAATATTTTATAATTTTTCGTGCTTGATATACTGCTAAACAAATATATAATGGCATTATGCACTTGATGTGCAATTTTTCGCCATGCCACCTTTTAATATGAATAAATTTAATATCAATGCCATATTTAGGAACTAGTTTAGCTTCAATACGATCTGAAGTACCCAACCAAACAACTTGATATCCATTGTCAATTAAGTAATGAGCTACTGACAATCCTGGAAATACATGTCCTCCGCTACCGCCTGCTACTATCAAAATTCTTTTTTTTTGATTCATTTTTTCATGCTCTTCAAAAAAGCTTGATCTTTAGATAAACGTGTTTCAAAATCTATTCTTAACAACAGCATACTTGCTATTACTGTAGCTAAAAAACTAGATCCTCCATAACTAATAAACGGTAATGTTAACCCTTTAGTGGGTAATATCCCGCTAACAGTTCCTATATTAATAAATATTTGTGACCCAAACCAGATACTAATAGAACAAGCCAAAATACCAGAAAATCTATGATTAATGTTCAAAGCGCTATAACCAATAGTCATGGCACGAAACACAATTATAAACAACATAAATAATACTAAAATTGATCCAAAATATCCTAATTCTTCTGCAAGGATAGAAAAAATAAAGTCAGTATGAGCTTCAGGTAGATATTCTAATTTAAGTACAGAATTTCCCAATCCTTCTCCAAAACATTTTCCACGACCAAATGCCATCAATGATTGAGTTAATTGATAGCCATTTCCAAATGGATCTTTCCACGGATCCCAAAAAGTAAGCATACGTTGTATACGATAAGGTTTAATTATAATCGATAATGCAATTAAAAATATGTTAGACACAAAAATCAATGTTAACTGCCATAATTTGGCTCCGAAAAGAAATAATATAGATAAAGTAGTAATAAATAGAATAACAATACTACCAAAATCAGGTTGCACTAATAATAATATAGCTAATAGCATCATAATTACTATGGGTTTAGATATATCCCAAAAATTAGCACATATTTCTTGTGATTTACGTGTCAAATAATTAGCAAGATAACAAATAAAAAATAACTTTGATAATTCTGAAGGTTGAATGCATAGCGAACCTAACATTATCCAACGCGATGCTCCATTAGTAGAATTATTTAATATCAATGCCGCTGTCAACGCTATATAACTATATAATAGCATTCCAAAACTATAATTCTGCCAAATTATTATGGGCATTTTTAAAACAACTACAGATAATAAGAGTGTTATAATATAGTAAATAACTACACGCTTTATGAAATAGCATGGATCATTCATTAATCGTATTCCAATAGGAATCGATCCTGAACTAATGATAATAAAACCAATACAAATTAATCCTAATACAAACCAAAAAAACAAACGATCATATAACGCATCAATATGCGATGATTTATTTTTATGTGATTTCGATAACTGATTAGGAATTTTTTCTTTTAATACTTTCATTATCCAAACTCTCGTGCAAAATAGGCAAACATAAATCCACGTGTTGCAAATGATTTAAATTGATCTAAGCTAGAGCAAGCTGGAGATAACAAAACTATGTCTTTTTCTTTTGTACGACGACTGATGATTCGCATTGCTTGTATCATTGTATTTGTGAGAATAACATTATCAAAACCTAGTTTTGTTAATAATAATCCATCTTTTCCGAAACAATAAAGATGTATTTCATATTGTTTAATTAAATGTTTCAACGCAGAAAAATCAGCTAATTTACTATCGCCTCCTAGCATCAAATGTAGTTTTCCAGATAATCTTAAGTTATTAATCGCTTCTATGGTTGCACTAACATTAGTAGCTTTAGAATCATTAATCCAACTAACTCCATGATTTTTATAAATTAATTGACAACGATGCGTTAATCCAGAAAATTGGCACAATACCTTTAAGGAAATAGAACGAGGAATATTGACAATATCTGATAATGCTAAAGCAGATAACGCGTTTGTATAGTTAATGCGACTATTAATTTTCATTGAGGAACAATTGAACACGTATTCGTTGTACGCGATTATCCAATTATGTCCTTTATAATATTTCAGATGATAGTCTGCAGACTCTACGTTTATACCAAAACTTACACAATAATCACAACCATCATATATAGGCACTGTTAAAGGATCTAAAGCATTCATTACACAAACTGTAGCGTTTTTATAAATCCTTTGTTTAGAAAGATAATATTGTCTTAATCCACCAGGATAACGATCCATGTGATCTTCGCTAATATTTAAAATTATCGCAGCTTTTGCGCGTAAACTATAAGTAGTATCTAATTGAAAACTTGAAATCTCCAATATATACAATTGATATGATTTATTTAATAAACTCAGAACAGGTACACCTATGTTTCCTGCAACACCAACACACCAACCAACGCTCTTAGCTATCCTATAAACTAATTGAGTTACCGTACTTTTTCCGTTAGATCCAGTAATAGCTATTATCGGAGCAGTTACTTCTCGAGCAAATAATTCAATATCACCAATAATCTCTATCCCAGATTTTAACGCTTCAATTAAAATAGGATGATCTAATCGTACTCCTGGACTAACTACGATTAACGTAGCACTTAACAACCACATATCGTTAAATGTACCCAAATAACACTTTACAATATGTGGTAATTGATTTATTCCTGGAGGATGCGTACGAGTATCTATTACTTTTGGTATTACACCGCGAGATAGAAAAAAATTAACGCAAGATAAACCTGTAACTCCTAAACCGATAATCACAACTTGTGATCCTCGATAATTACTCATATCTTTATTACCGTATCTTCAAAGTAATTAATCCAAATAAAACCAATATTAACGATATGATCCAAAATCGCACTATAAGCCGAGGTTCTGGACAACCTTTTAATTCAAAATGATGATGAATTGGTGTCATTTTAAATATTCGTTTTCCAAATAATTTGAAATAACTTATTTGTAAGATCACAGATATAGTTTCTATTACAAATACACCACCCATAATTAATAATAAACACTCTTGATGTAACAATACTGAAATTATCCCCAGCGTACCTCCAAGTGACAAAGAACCCACATCACCCATAAATATTTGAGCTGGATAAGTATTAAACCACAAAAATCCAATACCAGATCCGATAATGGCAGCGCATACAATTATTAATTCTCCAGAAAGAGCAAGGTAAGGAATATGTAAACAATGCGAAAAGTATATATCACTAGTTATAGATGCAATTACAGCTAATCCAGCCGTAATTAATATTATAGGCATGATAGCTAATCCATCTAATCCATCAGATAAATTAACTGCATTACTTGTTCCAACAACGACAAAGTATGCTAATACAATATACCAAACACCTAATTGTGGCATAAAATTTTTACAAAATGGCACTACTAATTGTGTAGATACAATGTTGTGGTCTAACGCAAACATAGTAATAATCAATGTTAATGCAATTAATGATTGCCAAAAATATTTGTGCAATGCGCTTAAACCAGCAGTACTTTTCCTTTTTATTTTTAAAAGATCATCAATTAATCCTAATATCCCATATGTTATTAATATAAATGATACATACCATACATATAAATTAGATAGATCAGCCCACATTATTATTACTATAAAAATAGACAGAAGTATTATAATTCCACCCATAGTAGGTGTACCTTGTTTTTGAATATGCGCTTCTGGTCCATTCTCACGTACTATTTGAAAAAAACGTAAATTATGAAATCGTTTAATTATATAAGAACTTATCCCTAAAGAAATAAATAATGCTGACAACAAACTAGCAATAACCCTAAAAGTTAAATGACAAATAATATTAAAATTAAATGAGTATAATACTGATATATCTTTTATCAACCAAAATAACATTTTTTTTCATCCTTGATAGCATTTATTATTTTCTCCATTTTAAAAACACGAGATCCTTTTACTAACACACTAATTGATGTATAGCTAGATAACATTTGTTTAATATAAATAATTAACTTACGTTTATTTCTAAAATGTTTTCCTTTCCTGCACATTTTGGAAATAAAATAACTGGCGCTGCCTATAGTAAGAATTTTATTTATATTTGTTGTTGCGATCAATTTCCCAATATAAGAATGATATTTGATTTCTTTATATTTCCCTAACTCTGACATATCGCTAACTACCAATATGCGATAACCTGGCATTGTGGTTAATACATGAATCGCAGATATCATAGAACCAACATTAGAATTGTAAGTATCATCTAATAATAACTTACCTTCACCTAAAATAATTGGAAATAACCTACCAGGCAACGGTTTTATATTTTCTAATCCAGTAACCACTTCTGATAATCCTGCGCCTACAGAAAATGCAAGAGCGCTAGCGGCTAAAGCATTAGATACATTATGCTTGCCTAACATCGATAGAAATACTGGAGAGGTTCCATATGGACTATGTAAAAAAAACCGCATTCCGTTTTTTTCGGAAATAATATTACTTGCAGAAAAATCCACACCGACATTAGTACATAAAGAAAAATTCCATATAGATTTTCCCCGTAATATTTTACGCCATAAGTACAAAGCATGGCTATCAGCATTTATAATACCTTTTCCGTGTGCATCTAATGCAGAAAAAATTTTCCCTTTCTCTTTTTTTATTTTAGTTAATGACCCAAACCCTAATAAATGTGATGGGTAAATATTATTTACTAAAGCTGAATTAGCAGCAACTATTTTACTTAATTGTATCAGTTCTCCTGGATGATTTGAACCTAATTCAATAATTGCAAAATTGTTTTGTTTAGTTAAACGTAATAAAGTAATTGGAACTCCAACTGTATTATTAAAGTTACCTTGTGTTGCTACTGTATGCCCACAATTCTTTAGTATAGATGCGGTCATTTCTTTTACTGATGTTTTACCACTGGACCCAGTTATAGCAATAACCTTTGCTGATACTCGTTGACGTACCCAATGTGCTAATATTAATAAAGCATAACGAGTATTAGGTACAATTAATTGAGGAACATCTAAAAACATATAACTATTTACCAATAATGCTGTAGCGCCAGAAGCAATTGCTTGGGCGGCAAAATCATGACCATCAAAACGTTTACCTATCAATGCTACAAACATACATTGTTTGCAAATAATATTTGAATTAATAGTAATTGAATGAACGATCAAATCTATACCAACATGTTTTGCATTTAAAATTGGTGCTATTTCATGAAGACTAAATGGAATCATGATAAATTATGTTTATAAATTTTTTTTACTATGTCTTGATCAGAATGATATATGCAATTATTTCCTATAATTTGGAATTTTTCATGACCTTTTCCAGAAATCAATATTATATCCTCTGAACACGCTTGGGAGATGACAGCTCGTATCGCACTATAACGATTTTTAATAATTTTAATATTTTTTTTTGAATATGCTACACCTATACCACACATAATATCATTTATGATTGATTGTGGTTCTTCAGTACGTGGATTATCATTAGTAATAATTATGCAATCAGCAAATTGCTTTGCAACATAACCCATTAAAGCACGTTTACTTGGATCTCTATCGCCTCCGCAACCAAAAACACACCACAATTGGCCACAACAATACCGCCTAATTGAAATCAGTACTTTTTTTAATGCATCAGGAGTATGTGCATAATCTACGATAACTGTAGGATGTCCATGGGAACGAAATACTTCCATCCTACCAACTATAGGTCGTAATTGAAATGATGTATGTACTAATAACGACAAAGGATATCCCAATACCAATAGTGTACCTAAAGCCAATAATAAATTATTAACATTAAATTCTCCTAATAATTGACTATGAATTATCCCACTTCCCCAACTTGAATCAAAAATAATGTCTGTGTAACGCAAATAATAATTAACTTTAATCACAGATATCCATTTACCTTTCCAAAAAAAAGGTAAATTTCCTGTTATGGTTACTGCAACCGCTTGTGGCAAATAATATAACCATTGATACCCAATAAAATCATCAGCATTGATAACATATTTCTCTACATGTAATTCGTTAAATAATCGCCATTTAGACATTGAATATTGTTCCATGTTACCATGATAATCTAAATGATCATGACTTAAATTAGTAAATACAGCAACTTTAAAATATAAAGCATCTACACGATATTGAGATAATCCATGTGATGATATCTCCATAGCAACAAATACGATCTTATCTTGAATAAATTGAGCTAATATCTTTTGAGTATCAATGGCAGAACAAGTTGTATTGTCGGATAAAGAGACACTATCTAATACCCCGTTACCTAACGTACCCATCACAGCACTTTTTTCTCCTAATAATTGAACCCAATTAGCTAATAAATGTGTAACAGTAGTTTTCCCGTTGGTACCAGTTACACCAATTAAGTTCAAAAAACGCGATGGATGATTATAAAAGATTCCTGCTATATCAGATAAATGTTGTGATAAATGATTTACATAAATTACAGGTATTTCATTTTTATTATGACTATATTTTTTATATATTGTTGTATTATTCCAAGAGTCCAACAAAACTGCTGTAGCTCCTTTTTTAATTGCACAATTAATATATAATCTTCCGTCAGTCCTACAACCTTTGACCGCCACAAACAAATTTCCTAGTACAACATCACGACTATCCAATTGTATTCCTGTTAATATGGGGCTATCAGAATTGTTAGAAACATATGGTATAAGAAATTTATATAAATTATGTAATTTATGCATATAATTTTTTATTAAAAAGATTATAGTATTTCTTTCAAATTACTGTAAAAAATCTGGTGCAATGTTCATTATTTTTAATGTATTACTCATAACTGTACGAAACACTGGCGCAGATACCATACTTCCATAATAGTGGCCATTTTTGGGATCATTTATAACTACTGCTAAAGCAAATCTAGGATTACTCGCTGGAGCTACTCCAGCAGCACATGCAATATACTTGTTAATATATTTTCCATGTGATCCTACTGTCTTAATGGTACCAGTTTTTACTGCAACCCGATATCCTTTAATCGTTTCCTGATGATTACTACCTAGTGGTAATGATATAGTTTCCATCATATCTAAAACGGCACGTACTAACGATCTTGGAAAAACTCGATGCCCTACTAATGTCAAAGGAGAATCAACTCGTATGATAGAAAGTGGTTTAGATACTCCCATTCCACCAATAGTAGCATAAACTTTAGCCAATTGTAACGGGGTAATCATTAAGCCATATCCATAAGAAAATGTGGCTCGTTCTATATCTGACCAACATTTATCGTATGGGTATATCCCGCTACTTTCTCCTATTAATCCTATATTGGTCATCTTACCCATCCCAAAATTTAAATATGTATTTACTAAGGCCGTTGCAGGCATGGATAATGCTAATTTAGAAACGCCAACATTACTAGATTTTTGTAATATTTCTCTAATAGTTAATTTATCACGATATATTACATCCTTGATCTGATATCCATCAATCATATAAGGAGATGTATTAATAATAGTACCTGTTGTTATTATGTTGTGTTTTAATGCAGCCATAATTACAATGGGTTTTACTGTTGAACCTGGCTCAAATGCATCAGTAATAGCGCGATTACGCATAACGGATCTATTAGTAATAGATAAATTATTTGGATTATATGATGGACTATTTGTCATAGCCAAAATTTCCCCGGTACTAATATCTATTAAAACTATGCTACCAGACTCGGCTTTATTTATATGTATAGCATTATTTAATTCATGATATGCTAAGTGTTGCAGACGTTCATCGATACTTAAAACAATATTTTGAGAAGCTCGACCATCTTCTACAGTAGTTTCTTCAATTGTTCTACCAAATCTATCTTTTCGTATTACTTTTGTTCCAGGTTGACCAGATAACCAAGTATTAAAGCTTTTTTCTATACCTTCGATACCTTGACTATCTATATCTGTTACTCCTATTAAATGAGCAGTTGTACGCCCGGCAGGATAATATCGTTTTGATTCTTGTTGTAAATATACCCCCGGTAATCTAAGTTGACTAATACACTGAGAAACAGAAGGATTTATTTGTCGCGCCAAATAAATAAAACGTCCTGTAGTATGATTACTAATAAGAGATGATAATTTATCCAATGATATATCTAATATTTTAGATAACGCTGTCCAACGACGGATATCAGAAGAGATGCCACCATTCCTATTAATTTTATGAGGATCTACCCAAACAGAGTCAGCCGGTATACTAATTGCTAGTAATTGGCCCATTCTATCAGTAATAATACCTCGAGTGAATGAGATACGTTGCACACGTAATGAACGCATGTTGCCTTCATTAATTAACTTATTAGAATAAATAATTTGTAAATAAGTTAATCTTAATAGTAAAATAATTAATATAAAAAAAATACAACTGTATAATAAGTTAAAACGTTTACTGCTTAAAATTATTTGGAAATTATAAGGTTTAAACTTCATATAACATATATTAGATCATCGTATGATGATCTATAACATTTAATAAATAATTTTTATATATCAACATACATTTCATTAAGTCAGTTGAACATATTATTTTGTGTTGGATCTACATAATGCATTTGTAGTTCATTTATAGCAATACATTCAATACGACTATGGTCAGATAATATTTTTTCTTCAAGGATCAAATTTCTCCATTCAGTATCTAAAGCATCTTTTTCCAAAAAAATTTTTTCTCGATCCATAATCATTGATCTAGTATTATAAGTTACTAAAATTACTAACATTGCCGAAGTTAACACTAACAACAATAAAAATAATTGCTGTTTACCATAAAAAAATAGATCATTATAAATAATATTAACAAGGTTATATTGCCTTTTTTTCATCATATTTAAATCATTAATTTTTCAGCATAACGTAATCTCGCGCTGCGAGCACATGTATTTCTTTCAATTTCTTTTTTTGAGGGCATTAATTTTCCCATATCTTTTAGTTTATATTTACTTTTATATTGACTAAATATTTGGTAATCTGTTAATGGAATTTTAGGAGGTATAGACACAACACAACTATGATCACGAATAAAGTACTTTACTAAGCGATCCTCCAAAGAATTAAAACTAATTACTACTAATCTTCCTCGTGTAGATAGCATCCCTAACGAATCTTCTAATACCTGTGCTATTTCTTCCAATTCATTATTAATATACATCCTAATTGCTAAAAAACTTTTAGTTGCAGGATGCTTATACACGTTGCGATATGGAACGATATCACATATTAATTTAGATAAAATAATGGAACGTACAATAGGTTTATATCGTCTTGTAGATATAATAACTTTAGCAATAATTTTAGCGAATCTTTCTTCTCCGAAAGTTTTCAACACCCAAACAATGTCTTCCAACGAAGCTTTTGATAACCACTCAGCAGCAGATTGTCCACTACTAACATCCATACGCATATCTAAAGGACCGTCTCTCATGAATGAGAACCCTCTGTTGTCATCATTCAATTGAAGCGTGCTCACCCCTAGGTCCAACAGAATGCCATCTACCGATCCAGTAAGCCTCATATTTTCAATATGTTTATGTATTTTGGAAAATGTACTGTGTATTATTGTAAACCTACTGTCTTGCTCAGCTATTATTTTCCCAATTTTTATGGCTGATAAATCTCTATCAACTGCTAATAAACGTCCTTGTTTAGTTAATTTAGATAAAATTAACTTAGAATGCCCTCCTGAACCAAATGTTCCATCAACATATACTCCTGTTGAATTAATATTTAATGCTTGTATCGCTTCTTCCAACAATACACTTTTATGGTCATAGTTAATATGAAATATGCACATAATGATCAAAATATAAACACGTCACATATGTATACTTAAATTTTATAAATATAAAGCATCTGATTATGATAAAAATTATTAATTATGCAACATTCTATGCTTCATTATACTTAGTGTCTATAAAAATATTTAATAATTGTAATATATTCTGATACCTATATCTGAAGTATTAAAATACACTTATTTTTATTTTAAAAATATGCAAAATACATCATCATTATAAGTAAAATAATACAAAAATTAGCTCTAAAATACTATAATATTACTATTATAATACCCTATTTCTGTCGTATTAGTAGTTGACAAGTAATATTCAATAGACTTAAAATAAGTTTAATGTAATAAATTATTATTTGAATCTGATATTGTTAGTTATAGTGTATATATGATTATAAAATATTATGCATATATTTGTTTTTAACATTCATGAGACATGGATAATCTATGAGTCAACAAGTCATTATTTTTGATACAACTTTACGAGACGGGGAACAATCTTTACAGGCGAGTTTGAATGTAAAGGAGAAGTTACAAATTGCTTTTGCTTTAGAACGACTAGGGGTAGATATTATGGAGGTTGGATTCCCAATATCTTCTCCGGGAGATTTTGAATCAGTACGTACAATAGCTAAACAAATAAAAAATAGTTTAGTATGTGCCTTAGCTAGATGTGTTGACAAAGATATTGACATTGCAGCAGAAGCATTAAGAGTTGCCAAAAACTTTCGTATTCATATATTTTTGCCCACCTCAGCTGTGCATATTCAATCTAAATTGAATAAAAATTTTGATCAAATTATAGAAATGACCATTCATGCAATACATTATGCAAGAAAATACACTGATGATATAGAATTTTCTTGCGAAGATGCTGGACGTACTACTATAGATAATTTGTGTCGTATTGTGGAAATTGCTATTCAATCTGGAGCAAGTACAATTAATATTCCTGATACAGTAGGTTATACAACTCCATATCACTTTGGTCAAATTATCGCTTCTCTATATAATCGTGTTCCTACCATTGACAAAGCTATTATTTCAGTACATTGCCATGATGATTTAGGCATGGCAGTAGGTAATGCCATTTCAGCCATACAAGCAGGAGCTCGGCAAATTGAAGGTACTATAAATGGTATTGGTGAACGAGCAGGAAATACTGCACTAGAAGAAGTAATTATGGCCATTAAAGTGAGAGAGGATTTATTAAATGTACACACTAATATTCATTGTCAAGAAATTTATAGGACTAGTCAAGTAATTAGTCAATTATGCAATATGCCTATTCCAGCCAATAAAGCAATAGTTGGGTCAAATGCTTTTGCTCATTCTTCAGGTATTCATCAGGATGGTATATTAAAAAATAGAAGAAATTATGAAATCATGACTCCAGAAAGTATTGGTTTAAAAGATGTTAAATTAAATCTTACATCTCGATCTGGGAGGGCGGCGGTAAAATATCATATGCAGGCAATGGGTTATCAAGAAAGTGATTATGACATGGATAAGTTATATGATGTTTTCTTAGAATTGGCAGATAAGAAAGGACAAGTGTTTGATTATGATCTAGAAGCTTTAGCATTTATTAATAATCAACAAGAACAATCAGAATTTTTTAGATTAAAGTGTTTTGATGTACATTCTAGTTCTTCTGGCATTGCTACCGCTTTAGTAAAATTATATTGTGGGAAAAACATATGCGCTTATTCAGCAACTGGGAATGGACCGATAGATGCGATTTATGAGGCATTAACGTGTATTACAAAATTATCTATAAATTTAGAGAAATATCAACTTAACGCAAAAGGGCACGGTCGTAATGCATTAGGGCAAGTAGATATTGTTGTATCGTATGAAGGTCGTAATTTTCATGGAGTTGGATTAGATACAGATGTAATAGAATCTTCAGTTAAAGCTATGATCCATGTTTTAAATAACATTTGGCGTGCAAAACAAGTAATAATTCAACGAAAATACTTACAAAAAGATAGTCATTAATAATTTTAAAATCTTAAATATTTATGAATATTAATTATCGAATTGCAATATTACCAGGGGATGGTATTGGACCAGAAATTACAAAACAAGCGTATAAGGTTTTAGATGTAATAAGGAAAAAATTTCAAGTCAATATTATTACTACAGAACATAAGGTAGGAGGAGATGCAATTAATAATGAAGGCACTCCTTTGCCTAATAGCACTTTAAAACATTGTGAACAATCAGATGCAATACTGCTCGGAGCAGTGGGAGGACCGCAGTGGGCACATTTAAAAGGATCAAATGGACCAGAGCAAGGTGCCTTATTAGCTTTACGAAAGCATTTTAATTTATTTGCTAATTTAAGACCTATATATCTTTCTGCTACATTAAAGGAGTTATCTCCTTTAAATATAAAAATAATTCCAGATGGAATCGATATTATATGTGTACGTGAATTAATTGGAGGTATTTATTTTAGCAAACCACAAGGACGTTCAGGCGAAGGTTCGCATGAATATGCTTTTGATACTACCATTTATCATCGATTTGAAATAGAACGCATTGCTAATATTGCTTTTAAATTGGCTCAAATGAGACGTAAACATGTGTCTTCTATAGATAAAGCTAATGTACTTCATACTTCTATGTTATGGAGAGAAGTGGTATCACAGATTGCAAAAAATTATCCAGATGTTGAATTGGAACATTTATATGTCGATAACGCTAGTATGCAATTAATCAAAAATCCATCTAGGTTTGATATTATTTTATGTTCAAATTTATTTGGCGATATCTTATCTGATGAATGTGCCATGATAAGTGGATCGATTGGTACACTACCTTCTGCTAGTATTAATGAGTGTAACTTTGGTTTGTATGAACCTGCTGGAGGATCTGCTCCAGATATTGCAGGTAAAAATATTGCTAATCCTATTGCACATATTCTTTCTACTGCATTGTTATTTAGATATAGTTTAAAATTAAATCATATTGCAATTGCAATCGAAAAAGCAGTTTCTCAAGCGTTAACGTTGGGATATCGAACGTTTGATATAGCATCAGAATACGACAAAAGCATAAGCACTAATGCAATGGGCGATATCATAGCTTCTTTAATTCAAAATAAAAGAGAAAAATAATATGGGAAAATCCTTATACCAAAAACTATATGATATGCATATTGTATATGAAAATAAAGATGACGTTCCAATATTATATATTGATCGACATTTGTTACATGAAGTTACATCTCCACAAGCTTTTGAAGCACTGCGTTTAAAAAAACGTATAGTTAGACAACCCAATAAAACATTTGCTACTATGGATCATAATGTTCCTACTACAACAAAAAATATCAATATTTCTGGAAACATGGCTAAAGCACAACTAGATAGATTGACGAAAAATTGCAAAGATTTTGGAATCAAATTATTTGATTTGGATCATCCTTATCAAGGAATAGTTCATGTATTAGCTCCAGAGCAAGGAATGACATTACCTGGTATGACTATTGTATGTGGAGATTCTCATACTGCTACTCATGGAGCTTTTGGTGCTTTAGCATTTGGAATAGGAACTTCAGAGATAGAACATGTGTTAGCAACACAAACTTTAAAACAAATTCGATACAAATCTATGCGAGTGAACTTATTGGGTGTTATTGCTCCTCAGATTACAGCTAAAGATATAATTTTAGCAATCATTGGAAAAATTGGGCATGGAGGAGGATCTGGTCATGTAGTAGAATTTTGTGGGTCTGTTATTGATTGTTTAACTATGGAAGAACGTATGACTCTTTGCAATATGGCCATTGAAATGGGCGCAACTTCTGCTTTAATAGCGCCAGATAAAACTACTTATGATTATTTAAAAAATCGTGAATTCTCGCCAACCGGAAAAAACTGGGAACAAGCATTATTATATTGGAAAACATTATATTCCGATCATGATGCCCATTTTGACAAAACATTTAATTTTGATGTATCTAATGTTAAACCGCAAATAACTTGGGGAACTAAGCCTAGTCAAGTAATCTCTATTGATCAACCGATTCCATCTTTAGAATCTTTTATAGATCCTATAGAACGTAATTCTGCTGAACGAGCTTTAGCTTATATGAAACTCCAACCTAATACTTATTTAACGGATATTTCTATTGATAAAGTATTTATAGGATCATGTACTAACTCACGTATTGAAGATTTGCGTGCAGCAGCACAAATCATTAAGGGACGTCGCATTTCTGATAGTACACAAGCAATAGTAGTACCTGGATCTAAATTAGTGAAAAAACAGGCGGAAGAAGAAGGATTAGATAAGATCTTTATACAAGCAGGATTTGAGTGGCGGTTACCTGGTTGCTCTATGTGTTTAGCTATGAATAATGATAAACTTAATATAGGCGAGCGTTGCGCTTCTACTAGTAACCGTAATTTTGAAGGTCGGCAAGGTCATGGGAGTCGTACTCATTTAGTAAGCCCGGCAATGGCAGCGGCCGCTGCCATTGCCGGGCATTTTGTAGATATCCGAAAATAAAACCAATAATATAAGGATGTATATACATGTCTCAGTTTATTCAGCATACCGGGATAGTTTTACCGCTTGACATTGCTGATGTCGACACTGATAACATAATCCCAAAACAATTTTTACAAACTATTACTCGTGTTAATTTTGGATTATATTTATTCTTTAATTGGCGCTTTCTTGAAAATACACCTAAAATTTTGAATCCAAATTTTATATTAAATAAACCATGTTATAAAAATGCTAGCATTTTACTAAGTCAAAGAAATTTTGGATGTGGGTCATCTCGTGAACATGCAGTATGGGCACTGATAGATTATGGATTCAAAGTTGTCATAGCACCAAGTTTTGCAGATATCTTTCATAAAAATAGTTTTAACAACCGCTTATTACTTATAACTTTATCAGAAGTGCAGGTAAACGATTTATTTAAAGAAATTTCAATACGAAAACAAGGTATGTCCTTGACTATAAATTTATATGAACAAATTATTTATACATATGATAACAAAAAAAAATATTTATTTAAAATAAATGATTTTTATAGAAATTGTATGCTTAATAATATAGACGATATTAATTTAACTTTACAATATAATGCTGCTATTAAGAAATATGAAGACAATCAGCCATCCTATTTAAAATAAACACCTTAACAAAATATAATATATTATAGTATTTTTTATATAAATTAAAATGAAAATAAATATTAAAACCATCTAAAATATATAATTTTCGATTATTGTAATAATTTATTTTATATTATCTAATTAACAATCAATTTATCTGAATATATAGGTATGATAGATCAATTATTGAAAATAAACACAATTGAAGGAATATTATTTAACCCACATAATCAAAAAATTTAAACAAAATAACTACTATAATTTCGTGTTATTCCAATAGACACATGTTAGTATCTTTTTATATATGAGAAAAATAACACATCTCTATTAAATAAGAAACATAAAAGTAATATTGGGGTATATAAATAAAAGTTATATTTTCAAATTTAAGAATTCTTATACACAAACACGTATTACTTGTCAAAGCTATAATAAAATATTTCAATAACATTATTTAATTAATACGAAGTGCGTATCTAATAGTTAAATATTATATATTATTTTTAGCTCAATCAAAAATTTCGTCTTTTTGATAAAATATGCATCAAAATAGTTTGATCGATAGAATTAGGTTTTTTAAAAAAAATTTCTTTAGTTTAATTTTTTTTATATTCTATACTCAATTTTATTTTTTAGCCTGTGCGTCTGATTGTATACACATTCCTATGATCAGCAATTCTTTTTATGTTGATCAGCCTATCTATGTGCAATCTGACGAATTAGATATCTATTATCCTAAAAAAATTCAATTTTCTGGACATGTTAGTATTAAACAAGATAACCATATTTTAATGTCTGATAAATTAATAATATCACACAATAAAAAAAATGAATTATTATATAATGCTTTATATGCTTATGGTCATGTAAAGTATAATAGTAATTACATTATGCTAACAGGAACTCATGCTTGGATGAATTTTTATAATAAAAACATAGACATTCATAAAGCCACATATTATTTATTAGAACCGCATATTTATGGTGTGGCAAATTCTATTATGCAACGAGGTAAAAATCGTTATACTATCATTAAACAAGGAAAGTGTACTTCTTGTATTCTAAATGATAATTATTGGAATATTACAGGATCAGAAATGATATATGATCATCATAAACGTAATATAGATATTTGGAATGCATGCCTTAAAATAAAAAAAATACCAATATTTTATACCCCTTATTTATCATTACCTTTACGACAAAATAATATTTTAGGATACTATATACCTAGTGTTAAATACAGTAATAAACAAGGGTTAGGATTTAAAATACCTTGTCCTATTATTAATTTTTCAAAACATTATTCAGGAAGTATTGCTCCATGTTACACATCTAACTTAGGAGCAAAATTAGAAACAGAAATACGTTATTCAATTAAACCAGGAACTGGATTATTAATTTTAGATATCATAGAAAATCAGAAAATACATAATAAAAAATTTGATAATAATTATTTCAGTAGTAATTGGCAACTATATTGGAAACACAATGGTATCATGAATAAAAAATGGCATTTTTATTCTGATTATACTTTAACTACTGCAGATTTTAATAATTATATTGATAATACTAATGTACCAGTATATATATATTCTAATAACGACTATATGAATCAAAAAATTTTATGTAATTACAGCGATAAAAATTGGAATACTAGTTTTGTTTACTTTGGTATTACAAATATTAAAACAACGACGATCCAAAGTTATTATAACTATAATGCAACTCCTCAATTAGAATTAAATACCTATTATAATAATATCAAAAAACAACCGTTTAATTTTAAATTATTTAGTCAATTAACTCAATTTATACCTGTAAATTATAATTTTCCAAAAACAATCAGAATACATACAGAACCAACTTTAAGTTGGCCAATAAATAATTGCTGGGGCAGTTTTAATACTGAAGCAAAATTGAGAATGACACATTACCGACAAAAAAATATTAATTACTATAACAAAACACAGCGCATGGATTATTTTTTGCAAAATACAGTCAATCGCCTTATTCCACAATTTAAAATCAATGGAAAAATGATTCTTAAAAAAAAAACATATGTTTCTAAAAAATATAAAAGTTTCTTAGAGCCACAATTTCAATATTTATATATACCGTATCGTTTTCAAGACAACATTGGTATATATGATACTAATATGATTCATATAGATCACAAAAATTTATTTCATGATTCTATCTGCAGTGGGTTGGATCGTATTTTACCTGCTAATCAAATTACAGGAGATATCACGATACGGTGTTTTAAGAAAAAAAATGAATTTTTTTGCGCGTCTATAGGACAAATCTTGAATTTTACACAATTTAATACTAAATATCCAAAAATAACTAAATATAGATATCATATTCCCAATATCAAGTTATTTTCAGGAACAAGTCGTTGGAATATTAATAATTATTGGAATACAAGCACTGAAATACAGTATGATTTTCTGCACCATACCTTATCTTTTGGAACTATAATATTGGAGTACACAGGAAAAAATAATCAAGTGCTACAAACACATTATCGATATGTCAACGAAAAATATCTTGAAAAAATATTACCAAAAATTAACGAATCAACTTACTATAAAACGATTGCTCAATTAGGTATTCTCACTTGCTATCCATTATTTAATAATTGGAAAATAAGTTGCTCACATTACCATAATATAAAAACTAATCAATTTATTGATCAAACAATAGGAATACAATATCATACCCCATGTTGGGGAATTAATATATCTTATGAACGAAAAATTATTGATTGGATCAATCAATCGAATCATCATACATATGATAGTAAAATACGATTAGATATTAAATTGTACAATTCTACATCAGATTTTAAACAACATCTACATAAGATGTTAAATATTAGTATTTTACCGTATCAACATATCTCCTAATTTTATATATACCTTCATAAAGGATTTGGAATTTATACTCACACAATATTATTAAATTATTTATGAAATTTTGGAAAACATTAATTTTAATATTTATAATAAATACAAACATTGTTTTTGGAGAAATGAAAACAACAGACAAAATTGTAGCTTTAGTAAATCATCATATTATATTAGATAGCGATGTTCGAAACAGTATGTATATGATTCAAGAACGCATTTCTAACATTGATAACAATGAATTACAATATGTAATATATTATCAGCAAATACTAGACCAATTAATTACAGATAAACTCATTTTTCAGGTCGCTACTCAGCAAGAGATTACAAATAATTATACTCAGCTCAATCAGGCGATTTATCGTATTGCAAATCTATACGATATGACACTAAACCAGTTTCGTACATACTTATATAATATTGGTCTAAATTATGAAAAATATTGTACACAACAATATCAAGATATGCTTAAAATCAGTATATGTAATCGTATTATTTATCATCGTGCTAATATACTTACTAATGAAATAAATAAAGTTGTTAGTCAATCAAAAATAATTGATTTTAATAAACAATTTAAGTTAAGACATATCACATTTTCATTACCAATACAACCAACTCAAAACCAAATAAACACAATAGAATGTTTTGCAAGATTGTTAATTAAAGAAAAAGAATTTAATAAAAATAGTAATATTAAAAAATTAATACGTCTTTATTCCACTAAAGATATGCTGCAAATAATTAAAGTACAAGAAACAGAATGGATTTCATGGCAGGATATACCAATTATTTTTGATCAATATTTACAAACAATAGAAAAAGGCGATATTATTGGTCCTATTTTATCTCATGATGGAATACATCTTGTAGAAGTAAAAGATATACGTTATAAACAACTGATGTTTCCTGTTACTAAAATTAAAGCAAAAATATTTGGTGTGAAAGATTCATGTAAAAATATAAACGTAGTAAAACAACTGTTGCAGATTAAAGAACTTGTTGAAAAAAACAATACTACGTTTGATATAATTACTAAAGAAAAACTAAAAAATATATGTTTTGATAATTATGAAGAAGATATAATATATAAGGATTTAGATGACTTTGAACCATCCATACGAAAAGCTTTAATTACTCTAAAAAATAATGACATTAGTATGCCAATGCATATTTATAATGGATGGTACTTAATTCAGTTAATAGATTTTTCCGTATTAGATTATACTGCAATAATACATGAACGTGCTTATTTACATTTATTAAGTAAAAAATTTAATGAAATTATGAAATATTGGATACAAGAATTACGATCTGCATCATATATTAAGATCCTTAATTAAATGATTAAAACAAATAAAAAATTTCAACGAATTGTTATTACTACAGGAGAACCCGCTGGGATCGGTCCTGATGTAATAATTATGAGCGCACAAAAAAAATGGCCTGTAGAATTAGTTGTATGCGCAGATCCTCGTTTGCTGTTAGATAGAGCAAGTCAAATAAATTTGCCTTTAAAATTACGTTCTTATCATGATAAAAAAACTGCGTCTCCTTGTATACCCGGAGAGTTATCTATATTAGAAATATTACTTCCAAAAAAATCTGTACCTGGTCAATTAGATGTTGATAATAACGATTATGTTATTAATACTTTAAAAAGAGCATCGCAAGGATGTTTAAATAAAGAATTTTCAGCATTAATTACTGGACCCGTGCATAAAGCTATCCTTAATAAAGGAAATATAGCATTTCGTGGACATACTGAATTTTTATCTCACATGAACAAATGCAATAAAACTGTCATGATGTTAAGTAATAGCAAGCTTAAGCTACGTGTTGCATTGGTCACTACTCATATACCTATATCATCTGTTCCAAAAGTAATTACTCAAAAATCTCTTTGTGATACTATTTCTATTCTTGCTAAAGGGTTAAACCAATACTTTGGTATTCTATGTCCTAGGATTTATGTATGTGGTTTAAATCCTCATGCTGGAGAATCTGGGTATATAGGAAAAGAAGAAATTGAAACTATTATACCTGCTCTAAATATTTTAAAAAAAAATACCAATTATGAAATAATAGGACCTTTGTCAGCTGACACAATATTTCAATCAAAATACATACAACATGCAGACGTAATATTAGCTATGTATCATGATCAAGGATTACCTATATTGAAGTATTCTGGGTTTGGTCAATCAGTAAATATTACCTTTGGATTACCTTTTATTAGAACTTCTGTGGATCATGGAACTGCTCTCGAATTATCTGGCACAGGGTTAGCGTTACCTAATAGTATGATGATGGCTATCACAGTTGCAATTAGTATGGCAAATAAACTTCATGAAAAAAATTTACTATTATAAAAATCATTTTATACAAAAAAAATGGGGTCAAATCTTCCTTAGCGATCAAAACATTATTAATGCTATTATTAAATCTATTAATCCTAAAAAATATCAAAAAATAGTAGAAATTGGACCTGGATTAGGCGCATTAACCAAACAAATTTTAAACGCTATAGATATTGATTTCTTGATATTAATAGAACGCGATTCTAATTTAGTTAATCGATTAATTCAAACATTTAATAAAAAAATTAAAATTTTTAATCAAGATGCAATGACAATAAATTATTTTGATTTATCCAACCAAGTCGGACAAAAACTACGGTTAATAGGAAATTTACCTTATAATATAGCTACAGAATTAATCATATATTTATTCAGGTATGTTAATGTAATTGATGATATGCATTTTATGTTTCAAAAAGAAGTAGGCAGACGAATTTGTGCAGGCCCTAATAACAAAGAATACGGAAGACTAAGCATAATAACACAGTATCACTACAAAATTATTCCATTATTTAAAATACCAGCAACTTCTTTTGTTCCTATCCCAAAAGTAGAATCTTTAATGATGCGCTTCATTCCACACACGAATGCTCCTTACCCCATAATCGACGTAAAAAAACTATCTTTACTTACTAAATTAGCATTTAGACAAAGACGTAAAACTCTGCGCAACAGCTTATCTACATTTTTTAACCAAACAGAAATAATACAACAAGGAATAAATCCAACATTACGAGCAGAAAATATTACCATTAATCAATATTGTGCACTGACAGCTATATTAAATAACAAATAAACTTAATTTAAAATGATGTTTTTATTATATATATCTAAAATACAATCATTCATGTTTGTATTTTAGATAATTAAGTGATATAATTCTTTTTGTGTTGGTTATATTTTAGTTATTGAAATCTTTTGTTAAAAGATTTCAATAACTGGATAGTTTATATAAAAATAGTCATTTTATAATTGATAGCTTCTTTAATAAAAAAAGAAGCTTATTATTTTGTAAATAAATTTATCTTGTAAATTAAATATTTTTTAAATGAAAGATTTTTATCTAAATATAAAATATAAAACTTATAATAATATATTATAAGTTACCGATTATTTAATAATAAAATTTATAATCAAAAATGTCTACTTATTTTATTGGAGATGTACATGGATGTTATAAAAATTTGAAAACTATGCTGGATCGTATATGCTTTGATCCTAATATTGATACTTTACATTTAACTGGAGATTTAATAGCAAGGGGGCCTAGTTCATTAGAGGTATTACGTTTAATCCACAATTTCCGCTCAAGTGCTCGCCTAGTATTAGGTAATCATGAGTTGCATTTGTTAAAAACATATTTTGGAATGGATAATAAAAATCATAAAGATTACTTCAATGCAATATTAAATGCTCCGGACTTAGAAGAATTAATGTATTGGCTACGCCATCAACCTATGCTTTTCATAGATGAAAATAAAAAAATAATAATGACACATGCGGGAATTAGTCCTAATTGGGATATTCGCGCTGCTAAAAAATATGCCCAAGAAATAGAAAAAATTCTAGTCAGCGATAATCCTTATTTGATTTTTAAAAATATATATAAAGATATATCTGATTTACATAAGATTCAGATAAATAAAAAAAAATTGGCACAGATACAAGAACACATTAATGTATTTACCCGAATGCGTTATGTTTATTTAAACGGAAAATTAGATTTTAAATATAAAGGTGCACCCAAAAATGCTCCAAAAAATATTTATCCATGGTTTTCTTTGAAGAAATTAATAGATCCTACATATAACATAATTTTCGGACATTGGTCAGCATTAAAAAGCATACAAGTTCCTTCTGGTATTTATGGTTTAGATTCTGGATGTTGTTGGGGAGGTGCACTTACTTTGTTGCGATGGGAAAATAAAGAAACTATCTGTATACCTTGTACTCCACCTGCATAAAACGCTCAAAAATAAGAATTAAAATCTTGACGATTCTATATAAATATTTCATATAAACTGAAATAAATTAACAATTATATTTAATCCATCGATATTTTTAAGAAAATATAGCTTATTGATCCAAAATATAATTAATTCTATCGCTATCGGCATCATAGAATACTTTTAAAATTAGCTATAATGGTCTTATTCAAGACGTTCTAGGATTTTAAAATTTAAGTAATTAAAAAATCTATCATTTACTTTGTAAAAACTATTAAAAATAGATTTCCATTCTTTTATATCATAATCAGGAAACCAAGAATCACCATCGATATCAATAATATTATTGATATATGTTAAATATAAACGTTGAGCATAAGGTAAAAAAATATTGTATATTGTTCCTCCCCCAATTACCATAACTTCGTATGTATCTTTTACTAAAGATAAAGCATAATCTGGATTATCTACCATAAAAACATCATTATAGTTATTTGTTGGATTACGACTTAAAACAATATTCAATCTATTTAGTAGCGGTTTTTTACCTATTGACTCAAATGTTTTACGTCCCATAATAACTGGCTTATGAAAAGTATGATACTTAAACCACTTAATATCTACAGGAAAATACCAAGGAATAACATTTCCTTTTCCAATTACATGATTGGTGGTTAATGCAACAATTAAGCTAATGATCATATATAAAAGATTGTAATATGTATTAAATTAAACAAAATATTTTTAAAGAATATCTAATTACATCAGCAAAAACTTTATTAGGAAGTATACATTATAATTACATCTATTATTATATATTATTAATTATAATTAATGTTCTATTTTAGAATGCATATCTTGAATTGATATAACGTGTTCTGTAGTATCAACAGTTGATGATATTGCTGCAGCAAAACTTCCATTTATTGTAGTACCGTAATGAATATTATGTTGCAGCGCAATACGACATAGCAATGTAGCATTATTACCGCTAACTCTATCTGTTGAAGTAGTATCTACAACATAACTATATTCGCCATTCTTAATTTTTTTATGAATATATGTATTAGCTATATGCACTGGCCTAATCATTTGAGAAACAATTCCAACGCTTTCTAACATCTTTGCCGTTTCATATGAAACATCTAATATAAAACCATTTTGAATAAATTTAGCAACTAAATCTATTGCTTTACTTGTATCTCTTTTAGATAATGATAATAATATATTACCATGTTTTTTAATATAAGATTGACTACTTACCGTTGCTTTAGCAAATGCTTCTTCAAAAGTACGTCCGATACCCATCACTTCCCCTGTAGATCTCATTTCTGGTCCTAATTTTGGATTTATGTCAATAAATTTATTAAATGGCAACACCACTTCTTTCACTGAGAAATAAGGAGGAATCACCTCATTTATAATACCTTGATCAAATAAAGATTGTCCAATCATTACTCTAGTCCCAATTTTTGCTAACGCTATACCAGTAGCTTTAGATACAAACGGAACTGTACGTGACGCTCTTGGATTAATCTCAATTATATAAATTTCATTTTTTTGTATCGCAAACTGTATATTAACTAAACCTTTTACATTAAATTTGAATGCTAATTTTTTTACTTGACACCTTATCTTATCTTGGATACATTTGTTTAATGTATAAGCCGGTAAAGAACATGCTGAATCCCCAGAATGTACTCCTGCGTATTCAATGTGTTCCATAATTCCTCCAATAAACACCTGCTGTCCATCACAAATAGCATCTACATCTACCTCAATTGCATTTTCTAAAAAATGATCTAATAAAACTGGAGCATTATTAGATACTTTAACAGCATTTTTAAAATAGCATAATAATTCTTTTTTATTATATACTATTTCCATAGCTCTACCTCCTAAAACATAAGAAGGCCTAACTACCATAGGATACCCTATAATTTTGGCGTTTTTTAAAGCTGATTCTAATGATGTAACAGTAACATTGTTAGGTTGTTGTAATCCTAAACACTTTATTGAACGTTGAAATCGTTCTCTATTTTCTGCTTGGTCAATTGCATCTGGACTAGTACCTATAATAGATATTCCAGCTGCTTCCATTGCTTTAGCTAATTTTAATGGAGTTTGTCCTCCATATTGAACAATTACACCCATTGGTTTAGTAATACGTGTAATCTCTAAAATATCCTCTAAAGTAATTGGTTCAAAATAAAGCATATCTGATATATCATAGTCAGTAGAAACAGTCTCGGGATTACAATTTACCATGATTACGTTATATCCGTTTTCACGCAATGTTAGTGCTGCATGCACACAGCAGTAATCAAATTCAATACCTTGCCCAATTCGATTAGGTCCTCCTCCTAATATCATGACAGTTTTATTATTTTGATTAGATTGGAATTCACACTCACCATCATAAGTAGAATACATATAAGAAGTATCAGTAGAAAATTCTGCCGCACAAGCATCGACATGCTTATACGCAGGATGTATATTATACATAAATCTTAATGCGCGAATCTTATTCTCTGATACACCTGTTAATTTCCCTAATCTTGCATCAGAAAATCCTTTCTTTTTAAAAAAATATAATCGATTTCTATTAAGGTATGATATACCTGCAGATATTACATCATTTTCTAATTGTATTAATTCTTCAATTTGAGCCAAAAACCAACGATCGATATTAGTTAAATGAAAAATTTGTTCTAAAGACATTCCATACCGAAAAGCATCAGCAATATACCATATTCTGTTACTGCTAGCATTTTTTAATTCATATTTAATAGTATTAAATATTTTAGGATGATCTAAATTAATTTTGGAATCTAATCCTGTTACTCCTATTTCTAGTCCACGTATTGCTTTTTGTAAAGATTCTTGTTGACTACGGCCAATCGCCATCACTTCACCTACTGATTTCATTTGAGTTGTCAATCTATTATTGCGCCGTCCTGGAAATTTTTCAAAATCAAAACGAGGAATTTTAGTTACTACATAATCAATAGATGGCTCAAAAGATGCAGGAATCTTACCATTTGTAATATCATTCGACAATTCATCTAGAGTATATCCTACTGCTAGTTTAGTAGCTATTTTAGCTATAGGAAATCCAGTTGCTTTTGAAGCTAATGCTGATGACCGTGATACTCTCGGATTCATTTCAACAACAACAAGTCTTCCATTATTTGGATTTACTGCAAATTGTACGTTAGCACCACCAGTCTCTACTCCAATTTCACGTAATACCATTATTGAAGCATTTCTCATAACCTGATATTCCTTATCAGTTAAAGTTTGAGCTGGCGCCACAGTAATAGAATCACCAGTATGGATACCCATAGGATCAACGTTTTCTATAGAACATACAATTATACAATTGTCTTTAATATCACGAATTACTTCCATTTCATATTCTTTCCAACCAATTAAAGATTCATCAATTAAAAGTTCATGATTAGGAGATAAATTTAATCCATATCTGCAAAGCTTTTTAAATTCTTCTTTAGTATAAGCAACACCGCCTCCGTTTCCTCCTAAAGTAAAAGAAGGACGAATAATACAAGGCAGTCCAATTTTTTCTAAAGTTACCATAGCTTCATTTATGTCGTGCACAGTTTCAGATCGGGCTATATCTAAACCAATTTTTTTCATAGATTTTTGAAATTTTTGGCGATCTTCTGCTTTATAAATTGAATCTATTGTTGCTCCAATAGTTATGATATTAAATTTTCTTAAAATTCCGTGACGTTCTAAATCTAAAGTGCAATTTAAAGCAGTTTGTCCGCCCATAGTTGGGAGTAGTGCATCTGGACGTTCTTTTTCAATAATTTTAGATATTATCTCCCATTGAATTGCCTCAATATAAGTTGCATCAGCCATATCAGGATCTGTCATAATTGTAGCAGGATTAGAGTTTACTAAAATAAGACGATATCCTTCTTCACGTAATGCTTTACAAGCCTGCGCTCCAGAATAATCAAATTCACAGGCCTGCCCGATAATAATTGGCCCAGCTCCCAATAGCAAAATACTTTGTATATCGGTTCTTTTTGGCATGTTTGTACTCTCCAAACATATTTTATTGATTACGATAATTTTTAATTAATTCAATAAAATGACTGAATAATGATGATGTAGCATCGTGAGGCCCAGGACTAGCTTCTGGATGACCTTGAAAACTAAAAGCAGGTTTATTAATATGGTGAATACCTTGTAATGTTCCATCAAATAATGAAATATGTGTTATTCTTAAAGTATCAGGCAAAGTTTTTTTATCTACCACAAAATTATGGTTTTGAGCGGTTATTATAACTTTATTTGTTTCTATATCTTTGACTGGATGATTAGATCCATGATGACCAAATTTCATTTTTATTATTTTTGCTCCATTAGCTAGTGCTAATAATTGATGACCTAAACAAATTCCAAATAACGGTATTTTAGTGGTATTTAAAAAAATTTGAATGGAATTAATCGCATATCCATATGCATTTGGATCTCCAGGCCCATTAGCTAAAAAAATTCCATCTGGTTTCATATCAATTATTTCACGCGCTGTAGTATGTGCCGGGACTACAGTTAATAAACAACCATAGTCTACTAATATACGCATGATGTTTCGTTTAATACCAAAATCATATACTACAACACGATAAGGTAAACTTAATGGAGTAACGAATACTCCAGATTTGATATTCCAAGTGCCTTGATTCCATATATATTGTTGAGAAGTACTTACTTTATGAGCAAGATTAAGTCCATGTAATCCAGTAAATTCACGAGCTCTACGTAATGCTAAAGTAGCATTAGGAACATCACGAGCAGTAATGCAGCCATGTTGCATTCCTTTTTCTCGTATTAATCGAGTTAATTTACGAGTATCTACTCCAGCGATACCAACAACATTTTGTTGTATTAAATAATCTGAAAGAGTTAACGTATGACGAAAATTACTAACAGTAATTGCTAAATTATGAATAATAAGTCCTCTGACCTGAATACAAGAAGATTCATTATCAAGTTCATTGGTTCCAACATTCCCAATATGAGGATAAGTTAAAATTACTATTTGATACGCATAAGAAGGATCAGTAATTATTTCTTGATACCCAGTCATTGATGTGTTAAATATTACCTCTCCTACTGTTTCGCCTTCAGCTCCTATTGCGTATCCATAAAATTGATTGCCATCTGCTAATACTAATAAAGCCGGTTTCATCAAAATACCTCTATATTTCTCAGGTAAATTAATCATTAAATATATAATTTATATTTAATTTATTAAAGGAAATTGATGAGTCAAATATTAAATTATAATTAATATTATAGTATAATAAAATAAAACATGTGTAAATCTTATTTACACATGTTTTATTTTATTATTAATTTCCAAAATGTTTTAACATTAATTAAAATGTATAACTATACTATTAGTATCTCTATCTACTTAAGTGATTATAATAATGTATTTATTTCTAAAGTATCTCCTATATCAAATAATCCTATTTTATCACGTCCCAACCAGATAGCAGAATGTAACGCCCCGCTAGCAAAGATTATACGATCTGACGCCTTATGTGTTATTTCTAAACGTTCTTCTGGTCCTATAAATAAAACAGTATGTTCTCCAATAATGTTCCCAGCACGTATCGAATGAATTAAAACATCACGATCAGAAGATGTTGATGATGAATATGTTGTATAATCAACATCACAATCCATAACTTTGTTAGATCGGACAGATCTCAATGCATTTACAATAGTATTTTGCATCATTAAAGCAGTTCCAGATGGAATATCACGTTTTTTATTGTGATGCGCTTCAACAATACTGATATCTGAATTATTGCCCATAATATGCGTAATCTTATGTAATAATCTTGATATTAATGCTATACCTATACTAAAATTAGAAGAAAAAACAATTCCTATTTTTTGAGATGCATTTATAATAAAACGCTTATGAGCTTGATTAAACCCAGTCGTACCAATAACTATATTTTTATTATTATTGGCACAAAATTTTAAATATTCCATAGATATACTAGGAGCAGTAAAATCTACTAAAACATCAAAGTCATCTTTAACTAATTCGAGATCATCAGTAACTGTTATACCTAAAGTATCAGTTTTCATTAACTTCCCAACATCCATACCACAAACACTGGAATTTGAACGTGCTATAGCAGCCCCTAAAATAATTTCTCGACTAATTTTTTTTCCTCCCTCAACAATAATACATTGTATTATTCTTTTGCCCATACGTCCGGTTACTCCCGTAACGGCAA
The DNA here is from genome assembly GCF_036549215.1 of Candidatus Blochmannia sp. SNP. Classification (NCBI taxonomy): domain Bacteria; kingdom Pseudomonadati; phylum Pseudomonadota; class Gammaproteobacteria; order Enterobacterales; family Enterobacteriaceae; genus Candidatus Blochmanniella; species Candidatus Blochmannia sp. SNP. The sequence continues at coordinate 774,530 of NZ_CP144371.1, forward strand.
TACGAAGAAGTGCATCATTCATAATTTCATATACCCTATAATAGTACTTATTATATAGAAAAACGTATAATCGTAATTTGTTTTCATATTTTATATGAAAACAAATATATATATATATATTTGTTTTCAATAAATTTTAGTAATTAATTATGTGTTTTCTTTAATAAAATATAATACATAACATATACCATTGTTATATAATTTCTATGCTGTCTTATTTTACTTAAAACTTATAGTTTTATTATTATTATTATACTAAATTAATAGATACACTGTTGTTTAAACATACTAAATTTTAGGTGTGTTAAAAAACATAGTCTCTTCTTGTCCAATCATTTCTTCAACAACAAGATGATCTTTACTTAATATACGTAACTTATTTAGGACTTGATGTACTAAAACATCTGGAGCTGACGCTCCAGCAGTAATGCCAACATTATTTATCCCATGTAACCAATCTCTTTGAATATCATTAGCATGACTAATTAAATATGCAATTTTTCCAATACGATGTGCTAATTCAATTAATCTCATAGAATTAGACGACATCCTTGATCCTACAACAAATATTATCTCTACTGTTAAAGCTAAATTTTTAAGAGCGTTCTGCCTGTTAAATGTGGCATAACAAATATCATTTTTTCTAGGACTTAGGATATTAGGAAATCTTTTATGTAAAATCGTAACAATTTCTGCAGTATCATCTATTGACAAAGTTGTTTGCGTTACAAGAAACAAATTATTTGGATAATTCACCTGAAGTAACAAAGCATCTGATCGAGATTGAACTAAATATATTTTTCTCCCAGAATTTTTAGGAATATATTGTCCCATCGTTCCTTCTACTTCTGGATGACCAGCGTGACCTATTAAAATAACTTCCATATCATTACGATTAGCGCGTGAAACCTCCATATGTACTTTAGTAACTAATGGACAAGTAGCATCAAGTATTACTAATTTTTTAATTTTCGCTTCTTCCCGTATCTTTTTTGATACTCCATGAGCAGAAAAAATTAAAATTGATCCATTAGGCACCTCATTTATTTGTTCAATAAAAATAATACCTTTCTTAGATAATTTGTTAACTACATAACTATTATGCACTAACTCATGTTTTACATAAATCGGAGTACCATATGCCTGAATAGCTTTTTCCACAATACTAATCGCTCGATTTACTCCTGCACAGAATCCACGCGGATTAGCTAATACAACTTTAATATCTATCCCCTTATTTGTATATATACAAATACAATAATATTGTATTATAATTACGATATAGTTTTTATAAACATATACGCATATCCTAAATTAAAATTTTTTAAAAATCATAATAGTGTTTTACTATTAAAATAATAGTTCCCATACAAATTACCATATCTGCGATATTAAAAGTTGGCCAATGCCAACTTTTAATATACACATCAATAAAATCAACTACTGTTCCATATAACACTCGATCTAATAGATTCCCTAAAGCTCCTCCAATAATCATAGAACAAGATATACTATAACACTTAGAATACTTCATCATTTTATACAAAGTTATAATAAATGCTATGATGATTAATATTGTTATCCATATGAATACCCAATGATAATATAAATTAACATCAGCAAATATCCCAAAAGCTAATCCTGAATTATGAATATAATAAAAATTAATGCCAGGTAGTACTGATGATACCTCTCCGATCAAAAAATGAGTCTTTATCCAATATTTAGTTTCCATATCTAATAACATTAATAATATAGATAACCATAACCATTTTAAATTTTTATAATTATACTTTTTATGCTGCATTAAAAAAACCTACGATTTTCTCCTGGACCAACCATATTAGAAATACAACGTGCACAAATATTTGAATAATTCTTATATTGATCAACATCTAATCTATAATGCCAACAACGCAAACACTTCTTTCCTTTAGCTTTTTCTAAAAAAATCTGCAATCCTGGTATTCCTTCTTGTTTGTGTGTAGTTGTATTAAATTTATCATAATAATCTAAAACTATAGCCGAGGATGTTATTAATCCAAAAGACAGTTCATTATCTAATATACGTAATTTATTTGCTAACTCTGGAATAGCATATAAAATTATACTAGCATCTAAGGATCCTCCAATAATTCCATTAAGACGTGCTTGTTCAATTGTTTTATTTACTTCGTTTCGAACATTTAAAAAAGTACTCCAATGATTACTACTCATAACTTGTGTCGAATTTATACTGAATAATCCATCATACCATTCTTCAGTAAACACATATTCTGAACGATTTCCTGGAATATACTTCCAAATTTCATCAGCAGTAAAAGATAAAATTGGAGCTATCCAACGTACCATAGATTCGATAATATGATATAATGCAGTTTGGCAACTACGACGTGCTGTGCTATTTTTTTTTGTAGTATACTGTCGATCTTTAATAATATCTAAATAAAACGAACCCATTTCTACTGAACAAAACTGCATAATTCGCCGTATTACATTATGAAAATTATATTTTTTATAATCTGATATTACTCCTAATTGTACAGACAAAGCACAATCTATTGCCCAACAATCTATTGCAATCATATTTTCTGGATGAACACAATCTTGTTCTGGGTTAAAATCACTGATATTAGCTAAACAAAATCGAGCAGTATTACGAATACGCCGATATATATCAGTTGTATGTTTTAAAATAGCACTGGAAATTGTCATATCTTTAGAATAATCAGAAGAAGCTATCCATAACCGCAAAATATCTGCTCCAAAATTTTTTATTATTTTCTGTGGACTAATAACATTTCCAAGAGATTTAGACATTTTACGTCCTTGAGCATCTACAGTGAATCCATGACTTAATACCTCCCTATAAGGCGCTTTACCTTTAATTACAGTTGATATAATTAAAGATGACATAAACCAACCCCGATATTGATCTGAACCTTCTAAATATAAATCTGGTACATGTTTATGATATTTGAATCTTTCTGGTATTACTGAATCACAAGTAGAACCAGAATCAAACCAAACATCAAGTGTATCTAATACTTTTTCATATTGATCCGCTTCTTTTTTTATAATATCTTCAGCTTTTAAATCCCACCATGCTTGTATCCCACATTTTTCTACACGTTGCGCAACTATTTCCATTAATTCAAATGTACGTGGATGTAAAACATCTGTTTGTTTATGAATAAATAAAGGTATTGGCACGCCCCAAACACGCTGCCTTGAAAGACACCAATCAGGTCTATTAATAATCATTGTTTCAATACTAGATTTACTCTTCTCCGGAATCCAGTGTACTTCATGTACTGCTTTCAATAATTTATCTCTTAAGTTATATTTATCTATACTTAAGAACCACTGTGAAGTAGTTTTAAATATAACAGGAATTTCATGACGCCAACAATATGGATAACTGTGTTCATAATTGCAATTTACATGTAATAAAGCACCTAACTGGCTCAGTAAATTTATTATTATATTATTTGATTGAAAAATATGCACTCCATCTAACATAGGATGTATATCAGATATATAATATCCTTTATCGTTTATTATATTATTAATATTTTTTAAATTATATTTTTGAGCTATAATATAATCGTCAATACCATGATTTGGAGCTATATGTACCGCTCCTGTTCCAGTATCCAATGCTACATGACAACTTAACACAACAGGAACATCAAAAGACATAAATGGATGATGAAATCTTAATGATTCTAAAGAATTACCTAAAGTTTCTCCTAAAATCTTCCAAGATAAGCATTGTATACGTTTCATTACAATGTCTACCAAATTGGCTGCAATAATTATATATCTGTTATCATTTATCAAAATTAATTGATAACTATAATCAGGATGTACAGAAATAGCTTGATTAGCAGGTAATGTCCAAGGAGTAGTAGTCCAAATAACTAATTCAATAGTACTTTTATACAAATTAATATTAAATATTTCAGAAACACGAATACTATCTGCTGCAGAAAAAGCAACATCAATAGCAGAAGATAAATGATTATTATATTCTACCTCTGATTCAGCTAATACAGAATGACATTGAAAACACCAATGTATTGGTTTAATACCTTTATAAAAATAACCATAAGATATCACTTTACTCAAAGTACGAATAATGTTTGCTTCAGTCTTAAAATTCATTGTTAAATAAGGTTGAGCCCAGTCTCCTAAAACACCTAACCTCATGAAATCTTTTTTTTGTATTTCTATTTGATCTAAAACATAATTACGACAAATATTACGGAATTCATTTGGACTAATGTTAATTCTCGGTTGTCCTATCGATCGTTCTACTTGCAGTTCAATAGGCAATCCATGGCAATCCCAACCTGGGATATAAGGAGCGTTATATCCCATGAAACCTTTATATTTAATAATAATATCTTTAAGAACCTTATTGACTGCATGTCCTAAGTGAATATTACCATTGACATAAGGTGGGCCATCATGTAATAAAAACAGCTTTTTTTTATTTTTTTTAAGACGAATAGCTTCATATAAATTATCTTTATACCAACGTTCTAATATAGCAGGTTCACATATAGTTAAATTAGCACGCATCGGAAACAATGTATGCGGTAAATTTAAAGTATTTTTATAGTTCATCATTTATAAATCATTCCATTTTTATAAATTTTGTTGATATTATTTTGTTAAAATAACTACGTACATTTATTATATCGTTTTTAATTTGATGTTGTAATGTTTCCATAGAAGTGAAATATTGTTCATCACGTATTTTAGCTAAAAAAACTACTTTAATGTGATAAGTATATATATTTGTAGATATATTTAGCAAATGCACTTCTAATTGTTGTTGGTTTTTACCAGTGATTGTAGGACGTATTCCTATATTAGCTATACCTGGTAATGGTAGATTAGAAATACCATATACTTTTACTGCATATACGCCACGTATAGGTAATCTTTTACCCTGTAATGATATATTAGCTGTAGGAAACCCAAGTTTACGGCCTAAGCTATTTCCATGTATTACTCTACCAGAAATACAATAAGAATGTCCCAGTAATAATTCAGCATCTAAAATTCTATTTTCTGTTAAAGCCTCACGTATTGCAGTACTACTTATTCTTTTTCCATTTGAATCAAGATAAGCAGCAGTGCGTATTACTTTAAAACCTTCATTTTTACTTATTTTTTTCAATAAAAAAAAATCTCCTTTCCTAAAGGCTCCAAACCTAAAATCATCCCCAATATAAACAAATTGCACTCCTAGTTTATAGATTAATATATTCTTAACGAAATTATATGCTTCTATTGAAGCAAATTTTTTATTAAAGGTAATACATAGAATAACATCTACACCTGCAGTATATAAATAATTAATTTTATCTCTCAACCTAGTTAATCGTATTGCTATTATATTAGATAGATATTCTCTGGGTTGTGGTTCAAAAATCATAACCATAACAGGTAATTTTAAATGATTCCTTTCTTCTTGTAATTTTGAAATTAATGCTTGATGTCCACGATGAAATCCATCAAAATTGCCAATAGTAAGTATACAGCCTTTATGATGAGATTTTATATTGTGTAATCCTCTAATAAATTCCATATCAAAATTTAAATAAATTATTAGAAAATATTTATACTATTCTATAATTTAATTAATTAAAAATAATAAAAAATAATTTAATTTTAAGATAGAATCAAGAAGTAAAACGTATACTATAATCATAAAGCAATTATATTTAAATCATAAATAATAATTGTAATATAAAATATAACAATATAATATATTCTATATTATATTGTTATATTTTAATTCTTAGGAGTAACATATTGGCTAATACTAAATCAGCTAAAAAAAATCTTATAAAATCAAAAAATCAACGTAGGCATAATATAAGTCGTCGATCAATGCTGCGCACTTTTATTAAAAAAGTGCATATAGCAATTGCAGCTAAAGATAAAAAATCCGCAATGACATCATTTGTTTCTATGCAAAAAATAGTAGATCGTCAGGCTTGCAAAGGTTTAATTCATAAGAATAAAGCTGCTAGACATAAATCTAGGACATATACGCGTATTGAATCAATGACTCATTCTTCATTGGAATAATAAGATAAAAAATCAAAAACATTATCTCTAAAAAATAACGATAACTCCGTTTTAATCAGATTAACGAGTAAGATCATCAAAAAATTTTTTTACGCCATCAAAAAAACTTTTAGATCTAGGACTATTTCTATTACCATTAGGTCCTTCAAAACTATCTGACAAATCTTGCAGCAGTTGTTTTTGGGTACTGCTTAATCTAACGGGAGTTTCTACTACCACCCTACATAATAAATCGCCATTACTGCCGCCGCTACTACGTACTGATCTCACACCCTTTCCTCTCATGCGAAACAACTTTCCAGTTTGTGTTTCAGGAGGAATTTTTAATTTAACTCTACCATCTAAAGTGGGTACCTCAATTTCACCTCCTAAAGCTGCCATAGAAAAACTAATTGGCACTTCACAATAAAGATTTTTTTCTTCTCTATCAAAAATTGGATGTTTTCTAACTTGTACTTGAACATATAAATCCCCTGCAGGAGCGCCATTCATTCCAGATTCACCTTCACCTGACAAGCGTATACGATCTCCTGTATTTACACCTGCAGGAATCTTAACAGAAAGAGTTTTAGATCGCTCTACCCGTCCATTTCCATGACATCTATTACAAACTTCTTTAATAATTTTCCCATGTCCATGGCATGCAGGACATGATTGTTGCACAGAAAAAAATCCTTGGCGTATTTGAATTTGTCCTTGACCATGACACGTCATGCAGGTGACTATTGATGCATTAGATCGTGCTCCACTTCCATGACATTTCTCACAGCTTGATAAAGTTGGGATACAGATTTCTTTAATAACTCCACGTACTGCATCTTCTAAATTTAATTCTATATTATACCGTAAATCTGATCCTCTACCTGAACGATTTCTCCTATTTCCTCCAAATATATCTCCAAACACATCACCAAAAATATCGCTAAAATCTGCTGATGATGTCCTTCCTGAATTAGCCGCTGACCCCATATTTCCTTGCTCAAACGCTGTATGACCATACTGATCATAAGCGGCACGTTTTTCTACATTACTTAATATTTCGTATGCTTCTTTAATTTCTTTAAACTTTGTTTCAGCTGCAGTATTTCCTGGATTACGATCTGGATGAAATTTCATTGCCAGGCGTTTATAGGACTTTTTGATTTCACGCTCATCCGCATTTTTGGAAACGCCCAAAATCTCATAATAGTCTGATTTAGCCATGGTTTTCTTTATATCCCTCAATATACCTATTCATTAGGTATTTAACATATTTATTTTCATAATATTTTTAAGTTATAACTTTAATATTATTTTCTCCTGTTCTAAATTTAATTTTTTAAAAAATTATTTTTTATTTTTTATTTCTTCAAATTCTGCATCCACCACTTCTCCAGTTGGATCAGCGGTACTATTAGAAGTTTGAGATTTAGATTGTTCTTGATGTTTTTGACTTGCTTCTAATAATTTTCCAGAAACTTTGATTAAAGATTGAATTTTAGATTCAATTTCACTTTTATCTTCATTTTTTATGACTGATTCCAATTCTCTTAATGCGTCTTCTATAGAAGATTTATCATCCGATGAGATATTGTCACTTACTTCTTTTAACTGTTTTTTTGTACTATGCAATAAATGATCAGCCTGATTACGAATCTGTACTAATTCTTCAAATTTACGATCTGATTCAGCATTAACTTCTGCTTCTTTAACCATTTTCTTAATTTCTTCTTCATTTAAACCAGAAGAAGCTTTGATAGTTATCTTTTGTTCACGCCCACTATTTTTATCTTTAGCAGATACATGCAAAATACCATCAGCATCAATATCAAAAGTTACTTCAATCTGAGGTGTACCACGCATTGCCGGCGTTATTCCATCTAAGTTAAATTGTCCCAATGATTTATTGTCACTTGCTCTTTTTCTTTCGCCTTGTAATACATGAATAGTAACAGCAGATTGATTGTCTTCAGCTGTAGAAAAAATTTGACTGTGCTTAGTAGGGATAGTAGTATTTTTGGAGATTAATGAGGTCATGACTCCTCCCATAGTTTCAATCCCTAAAGATAATGGTGTTACGTCCAACAACAACACATCTTTCACGTCTCCTGATAATACTCCTCCTTGTACTGCTGCTCCGATAGCAACTGCTTCATCAGGGTTAACATCTCTACGCGGTTCCTTTTGAAAAAATTCAGAAACCTTTTTCTGCACAAGAGGCATACGAGTCTGTCCGCCTACTAAAATAACATCATTTATTTTAGTAATAGATAAATTAGCATCTTTTAGCGCCACTTTAAGCGGCTCCATAGTACGATTCACTAAATCCTCCACAAGAGATTCTAATTTAGCACGTGTTACTCTAAAATTCATATGCTTCGGACCAGTATTATCTGCTGTAATATATGGTAAATTTACATCAGTTTGATGTGAAGTAGATAATTCTATTTTTGCTTTTTCTGCCGCTTCTTTTAATCGCTGCATTGCTAAAGGGTCGTTATATAAATTAATATGCTGATCTTTTTTAAATTCATCTACTAAATGATTTATTAAAAGGCTATCAAAATCTTCGCCGCCTAAATGAGTATCTCCATTAGTAGACAATACTTCAAAAGTTTTTTCTCCATCAACATCATCAATTTCAATAATCGAAATATCAAAAGTTCCTCCACCTAAATCATACACAGCAATAGTACGATTACCCCTAGTTTCTTTATCTAAACCATAAGCTAATGCTGCAGCAGTTGGTTCGTTGATGATACGTTTAACCTCCAAACCAGCAATACGCCCGGCATCTTTAGTAGCTTGGCGTTGAGCATCATTAAAATAAGCTGGGACCGTAATCACCGCCTCTGAGATTTGCTCTCCAAGATAATCTTCTGCGGTTTTTTTCATCTTTTTCAAAATTTCAGCGGAAACTTGAGGAGGAGCCATTTTTTGCCCTTTAACATCTAACCAAGCATCTCCGTTATCAGCAGAAATTATTTTATACGGCATGATATTAACATCACGCTGAACTTCTTTATCTTGAAATCTACGACCAATCAGTCGCTTAATAGCAAACAAAGTATTCTTAGGATTAGTAACAGACTGACGTTTGGCCGGCTGACCAACTAAAATCTCACTATCTTGTGTATAAGCAATAATAGAAGGAGTTGTACGATCGCCTTCGCTATTTTCTAATACACGAGGCTTATTTCCTTCAATAATTGCAACACAAGAATTGGTCGTGCCTAAGTCTATACCAATAATTTTTCCCAT